>CANQUY010000206.1 GCA_947627125.1 uncultured Clostridia bacterium | reverse complement strand
AAAAACGGCATCAAGGCATACCTTTTCGACGACGTTCACCCCGTTCCCATGCTCTCGTATGCCGTCCGCTATCTCCACACGATCGCGGGGATCATGATCACGGCTTCCCACAATCCCAAGGAATACAACGGCTATAAGGTCTACGGCGAGGACGGGGCGCAGATGTCCCCCGAAGCCACGGCGATCGTCGTCAAGTTCATCAACGAAATTACAGATTATCTCTCCGTTTCGGGGGAGGCAAACAGCCCGCTCATTCTCCCCGTTCCCAAGGAAGTGGACGAAACGTACATTGCCCAGCTTTCAAAACTCACCCTCTCCGACGAGGCCGTCAAAAAGTGCGGGAAGGACTTGAAACTCGTCTACACCCCCGTCCACGGCTCGGGATATGTACCCGTCATGACCATTTTGAAGAAGCTCGGCATCAACGTCACCGTCGTTGAGGAACAGACGGTGAAGGATACCGAATTCTCCACCGTCAAAGTCCCCAATCCCGAATTCAAAGAAACCCTCTCGATGGGCATCGACCTTGCGAACAGGATCAAGGCGGACGTCGTGTTCGGCACCGACCCCGATTCCGACCGCCTCGGCGTCGCCGTCAAGGACGATAGGGGGGAGTTCGTCGCGCTCTCGGGCAACCAGGTGGGCATTCTGCTCCTCGACTATATTCTCACGCGGCTGAAGGAGGAGAACGCTCTCCCCGCAAACGCCGCCGTCGTCAAGTCGTTTGTTTCCACGGGCATGGCGAGGGCCATCTGCGAGGAGTTCGGCGTTGCACTGTTTGAAACGCCCGTCGGGTTCAAGTTCATCGGCGAGAAGATCAAGGAGTGGGAGAGGGACGGTTCGCACACCTATGTGTTCGGCTTCGAGGAGTCCTGCGGGTACCTCCGCGGCACCCACGCGAGGGACAAGGACGCCGTCGTCGCCTCCATGCTCTGCGCCGAGATGGTCTGCTACTATACCTATATCGGCAAGACGGTGTGGGGGAGATTGCAGGAAATTTACCAAAAGTATGGGTATGTGCTCGACAAGAACATCTCCATCCAATATGCGGGGCTGAATGCCATGAAGGAGATGAACGCCGTCGTGGACGCCTTAAAGACGGTGAAGGTGAGCTCCTTCGGCCCGTTTGCGGTCGGGGCCGTGCGCGACTACTCGCATGACGTCCGCATTGCCGCAGACGGAACGAAGTCGCCGCTCAACATTCCGAAGTGCAACTGCGTGTACTATGAACTCGAGGGCGGGAGCTTTGTGTGCGTCCGTCCGAGCGGCACCGAGCCCAAGCTGAAGATCTACTACTCCATCCGCGCCAAGGACGAGGCGGCGGCCGAGGAGAAGATGAACGCCGTCAAGGCGGACGTGGAGAGCCTGCTCGCGTCGGTAAAGTAAGAAGGTCATAGTGGTTCGTGATTCGTGGTTAGTGGTTAGCGCCCGCCGACTCTCGTCGGCGGGCGCTCTTGTCTGCGCTCAGCATGAGGGGCAAAGGACCCAATAAAACCAACGGAAGGCAGCCCCGCGTCATTCTGAGCGCAACGAGCGGATCTCATAAACCAACGGGAGCAGGGTTCAACGGGATGCTTCGCTTACGCTCAGCATGAGCGACCTGCCCCCGTGCTCATTCTGAGCGCAGCAAAGAATCCCCTAAAACCAACGGGAGCCTCAAAAAACTTTCCCTCAAACTCTTGACTTTTGTCGTAAAAGCCGATATAATAACATATGTTATATAACTTACGTTATAAAAGAGGAGAAAGACATGCCGAAGAATCGGAAAATCACGGAGGAAATGGTACTCAAGGCGGCGGCGGAGATCGTGCGGCAGGACGGCACGGAGGCCCTCAACGTTCGTTCGCTTGCGCAGATGCTGAACTGTTCCACCCAGCCCATCTATTCCCTCTTCAAAAACATGGAGGGGGTCTGGCGTGCGCTCATGGGGGAGGCGAAGCGGCAATACCGCCGTCACATCGATGAATTCTTAAAGGAAGAAGGGCGGAACAACTACGAGGCGTACGGCATGGGATTTGTGCGCTTTGCGAGGATGGAGCCGGGGCTCTTCCGCTTTCTCTTTCTGACGGGCAGGGGTACGCCCGATCCCTTCCTCGATGACATCGAAACGGAGATGATGCGCCTCTACCGCATGCCCGAGGAAACGGCCGCGGCCTTTCATTCGGACATGGCCGTGTTCTCTTTCGGCCTTGCCGTGCTCGTGAGCAAGCAGGCGGACGCGCTCTCGGAGGCGCAGATCTCCGAGGCCTTCAAACGGCAGTTCTACGCCCTCTACGCCTACTACTTCCCCAACCGCGAACGGTTTTGGGAGAAGTGAGGGTATAGAAGAACGATACCCCGCGCGCTCATCCTGTCCCGCGCTCCCGCGTCATTCTGTTCCGTGCTCCCGCGTCATTCTGAGAAACGGAGAAAAAACGAAGTCCGACGAACTAACCCGAAGAATCTCGCGGGGTGTATCGGACATGCGGCGAGATGCTTCGGTACGTCTTCCGTAGACTGCGTTGTACTCCCGTTCTCAGCATGACGCCGCTATGGGCTCC
>CANQUY010000205.1 GCA_947627125.1 uncultured Clostridia bacterium | reverse complement strand
TCTCTGCGACGAGGCGACGAGCGCACTCGACCCCGCGACGACGGATTCCATCCTTCAGCTTCTCCGCCGCATCAACCGCGAGCTCGGCGTGACGATCGTCGTCATCACCCACGAGATGCGGGTGGTGGAGAGGGTGTGCGACCGCGTTGCCGTGCTCGACAGCAGCAGGGTCGCCGAGGAGGGAGAGGTGAGCGAAGTCTTTTCCTTCCCGCAGTCGGAGATCGCAAAACAGCTCATCATTCCCGAACTCATCCGCTCTGCCGAGGGCGGCGGGGGCAAAAAACTCCGCCTCGTGTTCCGCGGAGAAACTGCCGACAGGCCCATCATCTCAAAGCTCGCCATCGAATGCGGGATCGCCGTTGACATTCTGTATGCCGACACCAAGCGCGTCGACGGCAAGGCGTTCGGGCACATGGTCATCTCCCTTCCCGAGGGCGGGGAGGAAAAGGTCAGAAAATTTTTGGAAGGGCAGAAAGTTTCGTTCAAGGAGGAAGTATGAGCCGTCTTTTTCTTCAGCTCGGCGCGGAGGGATTTCTTCTCGGCGTCCTCGAAACGCTCTACATGACTATCATTTCTACGGCTGTTGCCTACCTCATCGGCCTCCCCGTCGGGGTTCTGCTCCGCATCACGGATAAGGACGGTTTACGGCCCATGCCGTGGCTCAATCGCGTCGTCGGCTTCTTCGTCAATATCCTGCGAAGTATTCCGTTCATCATCCTCATCGTCGCGCTCATCCCCGTCGCACGGGCAATCGTGGGGACGAGTATCGGGAACGGGGCCATGATCTTTATGCTCACCGTCGCCGCCGCTCCCTATGTGGCGCGGATGGTCGAAAGTTCTCTGAAGGAAGTGGACAGCGGCGTCATCGAGGCCGCGCGTTCGATGGGGGCGGGGACGTTCGCCATCATCCGCAAGGTCTATCTGCCCGAGGCGAAGCCCTCCCTCATCGTGGGAGCCGTCATTTCCACCGTGACCGTCCTCGGCTATTCTGCCATGGCGGGCACGATCGCGGGCGGGGGGCTCGGAGCCATCGCCGTCACGCAGGCGCGGCCGTCGGGTGCGGAGGACGTCATCTGGCTGTGCGTCGTCCTCATCGTCATCATCGTACAGGTGATACAGGAACTCGGCATGTTGCTTGCGAGAAAGACGGACCGCCGCCTCCGCACGGGACCGAAGAGAGCGCCGAGATCCAAAAAAATTTCAAAATAAAATCTGAAAAAAATTAAAAAAAGGAGATATAAGTATGAAAAAATTCCTCAGCGGCATTCTCGCCGCGACCCTCGCCCTCGGGCTCACCCTCACCGCCGCCGCTTGCGGCAGGACAATCGACACCGACCCCAATACCATAGTCGTCGGCGCCAGCGCAACGCCGCACGCACTCATTCTCGACGCCGTCAAGGAGGACCTTGCCGCCGCGGGATACACCCTCGAGGTCAAGGTATTCGACGACTACATTACCCCCAACACGGCGCTCGAAGAGGGCAGCATCGACGCCAACTACTTTCAGCACACGCCCTATCTCAACACCTTCAACGAGGAGTACGAAACTCACCTGACGGCCGTCGGAAAGATCCACTATGAGCCCTTCGGCGTCTACGGAAACGGGGTCACGCAGGAGCAGTTCGACACGGTCAAAACGGGCAGGACCATTCTCGTCCCCAATGACGGCAGCAACCTCACCCGTGCGCTGTTCGTGCTCCGCGACGAGGGCTATATCGAGCTTCCTGCGGACGTTTCCCCCGAGATCAATCTGACCGTTCATGACATTACGGACTTGAAGGGCAATACCGTTAAACCCGTGCAGGCGGAGAACGTCGCACAGATCCTCAAAGAGTCGGACGAGGGCTCTGTCGCCGTCATCAACGGCAATTATGCCCTGCAGGCGGGGCTCAAGGCGGCGGACGCGCTCGCGTTCGAGGATTCAAACGGGGCGGCGGCACAGCTCTACGCCAACGTCATCGCCGTCCGAGAGGGGAATGAAGGGCATCCCAAGGTGGAGGCTCTCTTAAAGGCCCTCAGGTCGCAGAAGGTGATCGATTTCATCAACGCCACGTTCGGCGGCGCAGTGCAGGCCGTCTTTACGGTGTGAGAACTCTTTCGGAAAGTTTCCCATGCTGCCGCTATGTGCCGCTGTGCCGCTGCACCGCCGCGTCATTCTGAGAAACGGAGAAAAAACAAAGTCAAAATGAATTGACCCGAAGAATCTCGCGGCGAAAGTCCATAAAGCATGCGGCGAGATGAGTAGCACCTACGCAGTCTATGCCCCCTCCCGAGGGGGGGGGCAACGACCGCATAATAAACGCCCCGCGAGATTCTAACTTCGCGCTACGCGCTCGTGCCGCGCTTAGTGCAACAAGGATGCGCACGGGGCGGGTTAGTCCCCGTCCTATCGCCCTGCTCTCATTCTCAGAATGACGCGGGGCTGCTTCCGTAAGTCTAAGAGATCCGCTCGCTACGCTCGGGATGAGGAGGAAAGCTGCGCCTCGGGATGAGGACGAGGCGGCGTCATGCTGAGAAGGGGAGTGGAAAGAAGTTTATGCCC
>CANQUY010000204.1 GCA_947627125.1 uncultured Clostridia bacterium | reverse complement strand
GGTCGCGGATATGCCGTTTGCGTACTACTGGCTCATCATTATCGCTGTTTGGGTGCTCACGGCAGGGCTCACTGTCTGGGGCGTGCTTGCGATCGTCACGCGCTTCAAGAGAGAAAAGCTGGCTCCCGAGGGCGGCTCTGACAACAGCGGCGCGGCGCCCGCAGAGGACGGCGTACCTCCCACGGAGGGATAACCTCGGCTTTCCTTCATTTTTCCTCCATTTTAAAGCGTCTGCGGTTCTACCGCAGACGCTTCTTTGTGCGACGGGCTCCATCCGCTCCACCAAGTTCACCCTTGCGGGCGACGGCATCATCTCCTTCCTCATGGCGGGCGCGAAGAACAAGGGCAGCTATGTGGCTCTCTGCGACGGCAGGACGGACGAAGAACTCGTAAAGGTCGCCTTCGAAAAGTATTTCAGCGATCCCAACCTCTTCGAGAACATGGTCTGCCACGGGGAAGAAATGCAGATCATGCGCGAATTTTTTGAGGCATATCCCGACGTAGACGGCATCTTTGCGGGTAGCGATATGCTCGCCAACGCCGCCTACCACGTCGCCGCAGAGCTGGGGAAACGCGTTCCCGAGGACTTACAGATCATAGGCTTCGACGGCGTTTTGGACGCATGGCGCGGACACCCTCGGCTCACCACCGTGGAGCAGGACATTCCCGCTCTCGCACGGGAGGCGGTGAATCTTCTCATGAAGCGCATCAGAAGGGAAGAAGTTCCTTCCCGCGTCGAAGTTCCCGCCCGCATTGTGTTAGGGGAAACCACAAGATAAGGAGCAAACCATGATTTTATGCGTAGGCGAAATTCTCGCCGATATGATCGGAAAAACCGAAAACGGCGTCTTTTCTTATGAAAGAAGAGCGGGCGGCGCACCCTTCAACGTGGCGTGCGGCGTCAAAAAATTCGGCGCTTATAGCGCGTTTTTCGGCACTGTCGGCGACGATCTCATCGGAAAATTTTTGTATGACTTTGCAGGGGAGCACGTCGATGAGGCCCATGTCCGTTTGGATAGGGCGCACAACACGACGCTCGCCTTTGTCGAACTCGACGAGAGGGGGGATCGCTCATTCTGTTTCTACCGCAAAGATACGGCGGATGCCTATCTCGAAGCAGTCCCGCCTTCTATTCTCGAACGCGCCAATATCGTGCACATCGGCTCCTTGATGCTCTCCGAAAAACGGGGCGCAGACTATGCTGCCGATCTTGCAAAACGCGCACATAAGTGCGGAAAAATCGTCAGTTTTGACGTCAATTACCGCGAGGATATCTTCCCCGACAGGGCCGCCGCGGTCGCCCTTTATAAGACCATGCTGGAGCTTTCGGATATCGTCAAACTCTCCGAGGAGGAGTATGCGGCGTTCGGTGAGGAATTTGTTCAAAAGACGCTCAAAGAAAAGCTCGTCTGCGTGACTCTCGGCGAAAAAGGCTGCATGTGGCTGTATCATGGCGCGAGCAATTCGCTTCCCACCATTCCCGTCAAGACGGTGGATACGACGGGCGCGGGCGACGCCTTTTATGCGGGGGCCCTTTCGCAGCTCGACGGGCTTCCCAAAGAGAAATGGACGAGGGAAAACCTCAACAGGGTGTTCGCCTTTGCCAACGTCTGCGGAGCCCTCACCACCCGTTCCCGCGGCGCGATCGACGCCCTTCCTTCCCTCGCAGAAGTCACCTCGGCAGCCGCCAAATCGGGCGCATAACCGTTCTGAAATCTTATCTCATTGTAATATAACCGATAATTTGGCTAAATTTTTCAAGCAAGAAAGTCACTCCGAACAGAATGACTTTTTCGTTTACAAAGGAAAATAACCGAACTTTATTCAAACCATGATGAAGTGGTTTTAATTAGAATGATTTGCATTGTCGGAAAAGCGGCGGTTTATGCCACGAAAGGCTCTTGACATAGACATGCAGCAGGCTGTTTGCCAAAGGCAAAAAAACTACACAGGCGCAGCCAAGCATCCGCCATAGTGCCATTTGATTTTACCCCGCTTGGACTTGATTTGTGCGCGCTTCTATGGTATAATCATATTATGATAAACAGTAATTTATTAAGGAGAGAAAACAGTGAACAAAGAATGGGAAAGATTATATGAAGAAGCAATGAGCGTTTTGAATCCCCATGATGTTTCAAAGAAAATGTGGGTAGGGAGTGTGGCGGCTGCCGTACTCACGGCGAAAGGGAATATTTATAAGGGTGTCTGCATTGATACGGACGGCTCTATTGGAATGTGCGCGGAACGGAATGCTTTATCGACAATGCTTACCTATGGCGAAAGTGAAGTTGAAAAAGTGGTTTCGGTATACAAAGACGGAAACATCATTCCGCCTTGCGGTATTTGCAGAGAATTTATGATGCATTTAGGCGGAGAAGTGGAAAACATTGAAATCCTATTGGATAAAGAAGGGCGGACTGTAAAATTGATCGATTTGATGCCCGAATATCCGCGACATAAATAAATTTCAATTTATCTGAATATAAAGAAAGCGAGGACAAACAGCCCTCGCCTTCCTTATACTTCATGATTAAACAATAAATCACAACTCACCTTTGAGCATATCAAAACGCCGAG
>CANQUY010000203.1 GCA_947627125.1 uncultured Clostridia bacterium | reverse complement strand
GCGGCGAAAGTCGATAGGCATGCGGCGAGATGCTTCGGTAGGGCCTCCGTGGACTTCGTTGTGTTCACGTTCTCAGCATGACGCCGCTACCACCCTTTCTCGGCAAGGGGCCGAACTCAGTCATGCCCCCCCGCCGCGTCATTCTGAGAAAGGGAGAAAAAACGAAGTCCGACGAACTAACCCGAAGAATCTCGCGGCGAAAGTCGATAGGCATGCGGCGAGATGCTTCGGTACGGCTTTCGTAGACTTCGTTGTACTCTCATTCTCAGCATGACGCCGCCACGAGGTCCGTAAGGCATGCGGCGAGATGCTTCGGTACAGCTTTCGTAGACTTCGTTGTACTCTCATTCTCAGCATGACGCCGCCACGAAGCTTCTCCTTCGAGGGGCATGGTTCCGTTCGGGCTTAAGCCGGGGAAGGCGCTCTGAATGAACGTTCAGCTCAATCTGTCCAGCTTCTGACAAGGTTTTTCAGAAGTTCCTTTCGGGCGGGGGAAAGCGCAGCATACTCCGCAAAGAATGGGTCCCTGTCCGCGGCAGAGGGAAACTTTACGTCACTTCTCCCCACGAGATAATCGAGCGAAACGCCAAAGTAATCGGCGATGACGAGCAGCTTTTTGACAGGCGGGATCTCCTGCGTGCTCTCCCACATGCCGACGCTTCCCGTGCCGACGCCGAGTTCCTTTGCAAGTTTTGCCTGCGAAAGCCCGCGCTCTTCCCGCAGTTCTTTGATGCGCAATGAAAAACTCATACTTTCCTCTGACATGATATTATCATAAAGTATGAGTTTAATTAAGATTTTATGTCATTTTCTCTGAAATAGTGAGTATTTCGTTGACAAATACTCATTTATTATGATAAGATAATCATGAAAACGGAGTAAATCAATGTCTGTTTTTATGACGCTTATCAAGGAATCGGAATATGCGCCCGCATTCAAGGCTGCGCTGCGGAGCGCGACGGGGGAAGAGCTCAGAAGCGCGATCGGATATTTGGAGGAACAGGGCGGAGCGGAACATAAGCTCTGCCGTCTGCGCGCGGCCCTGCGGCGGTTGAAACGGTGGGGAAAGAGTCCATGAATCAGGGTTTTTTCGGCACATATGTGAGATATTTTGCCGTGACGGAGTTTTGGTTTTCCGCGACCTCGGCGGGAGTCCCTGCGGCCACGATCTTGCCGCCCTCCTCGCCGCCCCCGGGGCCCATATCCACGATATAATCGGCGTTTTGGATAACGTCGAGGTCGTGTTCGATGACGATGACGGTCGCCCCGCTCGCGATGAGCGTGCGGAAGATCTTGAGGAGGACTTCGACGTCCGAGGGGTGCAGGCCGATGGTCGGTTCGTCGAAAACAAACACGGTGTCCGCCTGCGCCTTTCCCATCTCGCTCGCGAGTTTGAGCCGCTGTGCTTCGCCGCCGGAGAGAGCGGGCGTTTCCTCGCCGAGCGTGAGGTAACCGAGGCCTAAATCGTGCAATATCTGCAATTTTTTTGTGACGGAGGGCAGGTCGGAACAGGCGGCGAGGGCCTCGTCAACGCTCATATCCATGAGTTCGGGGAGAGAATACGCCCCGCCTTTTTGATTGGGCCGCTTGATGAGGCCTGCCTCCTTGCCGTATCTCGAGCCGCCGCAGTCGGGGCAGGGAATGTCCACGTCGGGCAAAAATTGCACGTCGAGGCTGATGACGCCCGTCCCGTCGCAGGTGGGGCAGCGCAGCTTGCCCGTAGGAGAAATCGCCGTCCCGATCGCCGCGCTCCTTCGCGCCCTGCGTTTTTGCATAGATCTTGCGGAGCTCGTCGTGCACGTCGGCATAGGTGGCTACGGTGGAACGCACATTGACGCCGATGGGGGCGGAGTCGATGAGCTTGATCTGCGAAATTCCCTCCGCCTCGACGCCCTTGACGTGGGCGGGGAGCTGTTCGCCCCTGTTCTTTGCGGTGAGGGCGGGAATGAGGCTCTCGAGGATCATCGTCGTCTTTCCCGAGCCCGAAACGCCCGTCACGGCGGTCAGCCGTCCCTTGGGGAAATCGACTTCGAGGGGCTTTACGGTGTGGATCCGATCGGTGGAGAGGTGAATTTTTCCAAGGGCAAAGATCTCGTTTTTCGGCACATATGTGCCGATTTTTATTTGTTTTTCGCCCGTGAGATAGCCGCCGATGCAGGAAGATGGGGACTTTACCGCCTCGCCGAGCGGACCCTCCGCGATGACCGTTCCGCCCTCCGCGCCCGCCTTGGGGCCGAGCTCGATGAGGTAGTCGGCATGCCGCAGGACGTTGACGTCATGATCGACGAGGACCACCGTATTTCCGTCCGCGAGCAAGTCGTCCATGACGCCCGTGAGCCCCTCCAAATTGGAGGGATGAAGGCCGATGGAGGGCTCGTCGAGGACGTATAAAACGCCTGTTGTACGATTCCGCACGGCGCGCGCGAGCTGCATTCTCTGCCGCTCCCCCGTGGAGAGGGTGGAGGCGGCCCTGTCGAGGGTCAGATAGGAGAGGCCGAGGTCCATGAGCCGCTTTGCAACGTCAAAAAAGGAGAGGCAGATATTTTCCGCCATCGGCCGCATGGGCGCGGGAAGGGAAGCGGGTA
>CANQUY010000202.1 GCA_947627125.1 uncultured Clostridia bacterium | reverse complement strand
CGTGCAGTTCCACCCCGAATTCAAGTCCCGTCCGAACAGCGCGCACCCGCTCTTCCGCGAGTTCGTCCGCGCCGCGGTAAAATATCAGGAAAACCACCATGAAAATCAATCGTAACTTTCTGAATTTAAAGGATTCCTACCTCTTTGCGACGGTCGGAGCCAAGACCGCCGCCTTCAAAAAAGCTCATCCCGAAAAAGAGGTCATCCGCCTCTCCATCGGGGACGTCACCCGTCCGCTCGCGCCCGCCGTCATCAAAGCGATGCACGCCGCCGTGGACGACATGGCGAAGAGGGAAACTTTCAAGGGCTATGCGCCCGATCAGACCTGCTACGGCTATGACGCGCTCCTCGATTCCATCATCGGAAGCTATGCAAGGAAGGGCGTGACGCTCGAAAAGGGGGATATCTTCATCTCCGACGGCGCAAAGTCGGACTGCGGGAATATTTTAGACATTCTCTCGACGGAAAACGTCGTCCTCGTGCCCGACCCCGTCTATCCCGTCTATCTCGACACCAACATTATGGCGGGGCGGAAGATCGTCTTTGCCGACGCCAACGAGGGGAACGGCTTTTTGCCCATGCCCGACGGGAAGGTGAAGGCGGATATCATCTATCTCTGTTCCCCCAACAATCCGACGGGCGCGGCCTACACCAAGGAACAGCTCAAAGAATGGGTCGCCTATGCCCTCGAAAACGACGCGCTCATTCTCTATGACGCCGCCTATGAGTATTTCGTCACGGATGAACATCTCGCCCGCAGTATCTATCAGGTTGAGGGAGCAAAGGACTGTGCCATTGAAATCTGCTCCTATTCCAAGACGGCGGGATTCACGGGCGTCCGCTGCGGCTACACGGTCGTACCCAAACAGCTCGTCAAAGACGGCGCGTCTTTGAACCGTCTTTGGGCGCGAAGACAATCTACAAAGTTCAACGGCACCTCCTATATCACGCAGATGGGGGCGGCGGCCGTCTTTACAGAGGAAGGGGAGCGGGAGATCGGCGAGAGCATTGATTACTACCGCAAGAACGCAAAGATCATCTCGGACGTTCTCGACGAGCTCGGGATCTGGTACACGGGCGGCAAAAATTCCCCCTATATCTGGATGAAATGCCCGAACGGCATGGACAGCTGGAGCTTTTTCGACTACCTTTTGGAGAATGCCAACGTCGTCGGGACACCGGGCTGCGGCTTCGGGAAAAACGGCGAGGGATATTTCCGCCTCACCGCTTTCAATTCACATGAAAATACAGCGGAAGCAATGCGCAGGATCGCACTGCTTCTGAAAAAATAAGAGAATCTTATGGAAAATATGACAAGAGCTGCGGGCGTTCTGTGCCATATCTCCTCACTGCAGGGGAAGTACGGCATCGGGAATCTAAAGGACGCCTTGCGGTTTGCACCGACGCTCGCGGACAGCGGCGTCAAATATTGGCAAGTGCTGCCCCTCGTGCAGACGGGCTACGGCGATTCGCCCTATCAGTCCGTTTCGTGCACTTCGGGCAATCCGTATTTCATCGACCTCGATGAGCTCGGGCAGATGGGGCTTCTCACGCGGAAGGAGCTCAAGGACCTCCGCGACCGCTACAGGGACGCTTCAAAAGTCGATTACGGCGCGCTGTATGAGGAACGCTACAACACGCTTAGGCTGGCCTTTTCCCGCTATGCGTTCGATAACGACGGTTTCCGCGCCTTTGTCAAGGAGGGCGAATTTGAGGATTATGCCCTGTTCATGACCGCAAAGACGGTGTACGGGGGAACATTCTGCGATTGGGAGGAACCGCTGAAGCGTCATGAGCCCGCCGCGCTCGAGAAACTTCGCACCGATCATCACGAGGAATTTCTCTTCTGGCAGTTCGTTCAGTATCTCTTCCGCATACAGTGGGAGGAACTGCACCGCAAATGCCGTTCGTTGGGGCTCGGAATCATTGGCGACATTCCTCTCTACGTCGCCTACGACAGTGCAGACGTCTGGGCGCATCCGACGCTCTTTAAGCTCGATGAGGACCTCAAGCCCGTCAAGGTGGCAGGCGTTCCGCCCGATTATTTCTCCGCCACGGGCCAGCTGTGGGGAAACCCCGTCTACGACTGGAAAGTCCACGCGGCGGACGGGTACAAGTGGTGGACGGAGCGGCTCATGTCGGCGCTCTCGACGTACGACCTCATCCGTATCGACCATTTCCGCGGCATCGATCGCTATTACGAGATCGACGCGGACGCGGAGAACGCCATTCACGGCAGATGGGCAGACGGCCCCAAACAAAATCTTTTCGCACGGTTGGGGAAAGAACGGGACCGTATCGTTGCGGAGGACCTCGGCATTATAGATGACGGCGTGCGTTCTCTTCTCAAGAAAACGGGCTTCCCCGGCATGAAGGTGTTGCTCTTTGCCTTTGACGGCAATCCCGACAACGACTACCTCCCCAAAAATATCCACGAAAATTCGGTCTGCTACACGGGCACGCACGACAACGACACCGTAAAGGGCTATGTCGATTCGCTCGCCGCAGAGGATTTCATTCTGCTCCGCGCACGGCTCGCGATGGCGCTTGAGGAGAGCGGGATCGAGATGAAGCTCATGAAAAACGGAGAAAATTTCCCCGACGCCTTCAT
>CANQUY010000201.1 GCA_947627125.1 uncultured Clostridia bacterium | reverse complement strand
CCCGCACGGCGGCGGCGAGGGCAAGAGCCCTGTCGGTCATGCGGGCCCGGAGACCCCTTGGGGCAAGCCCGCACTCGGCTACAAGACGAGAAAGAAGAAGAATCCGACGAGCAGATTCATCCTCAAGAGGATCAATTAAAGGAGGGAATGAAAAATGTCGAGAAGTGTCAAAAAGGGACCTTATGTCGAAGCCAAGCTCCTGCAGCGGATAGAGGCTTTGAATCAGGCAAACGAGAAAAGGGTACTCAAAACATGGTCGAGAGCATCGACGATCTTCCCTCAGATGGTCGGACACACGATCGCCGTATACGACGGCAGGAAGCACGTTCCCGTCTATATCACGGAGGATATGGTCGGGTGCAAGTTGGGTGAATTCGCGCCCACGAGAACATTCAGAGGGCATGCGGCCAAGACGACCGCGCCCGGCGGGAAGAAGTAAGGAGGAAGGCGATGGCTGGTAATATGAAAAAGAAGGCCGAGAGGGTAGAGGCGACGAGAGAGACGCGTCCCTACGCGGTCGCAAGATACATCAGGGTCTCCCCTTATAAGGTGAGAACAGTCCTTGCCCTCATCCGCGGCAAGTCGGTCGCAGAAGCGCAGGCGATCCTCAAAAATTGTGTCAACGGCGGCGCGGCGCCCACCTACAAGGTGCTCATGAGCGCGGTCGCGAACGCAGAGCACAATCTCGGGATGGACAGGTCGGACCTGTACGTTGCGGAGTGCTACGCGGACGGCGGCACGAGCCTCAAGCGCATGCAGCCTGTCAGCAAGGGCAGAGGACACGCGATCCTCAAGAGAACGAGCCACATCACCGTCATTCTTGACGTGAAGAAAGCGGAGGGAGAGATTTAACATGGGTCAGAAAGTAAATCCCCACGGGTTGAGAGTAGGTATCATCAAGGCATGGGATACGCAGTGGTATGCCGATAAGAAGGAGTTCTCCGTCTTTTTGAAGGAGGACAGCGACATCCGTACCTTCCTCAAGAAGAAATATTACGCAGCGGCGATCTCGAAGATCCTTATCGAGCGCGCCGCAGGCAAAATCGTCGTCACCATCCAGACGGGCCGCCCCGGCGTGCTCATCGGGAAGCAGGGTGCCGAAATCGACGTCATCAAGAAGGATCTCGCACGCCTCACGAACGGCAAGCAGGTCATCATCAACGTCACGGAAGTGAGGAAGATCGACGCCGACGCACAGCTCGTCGCAGAGAGCGTCGCCGCCCAGCTCGAGAAGCGTATCGCGTTCAGAAGGGCCATCAAACAGGCCATCGGCAGGACGATGCGCGCGGGCGTCAAGGGCGTCAAGATGCAGGTTTCGGGCCGTCTTGACGGCAGGGAGATCGCGGGATGCGAGCACTATCACGAGGGCTCCATTCCCCTTCAGACGCTCCGTGCCGACATCGACTACGGCTTTGCGGAGGCGCACACCACGTTCGGCATGATCGGCGTCAAGTGCTGGATCTACAAGGGCGAAGTCCTCAAGGGCGCTAAGAAAGCGGAAGGAGGCAAATAATCATGTTGATCCCCAAGAGAGTGAAGAGAAGAAAGCAGCACCGCGGCTCCATGAAGGGAAATGCGCACAAGGGCAATTTCATCGCATACGGCGAGTACGGCCTTGTCGCGGAGGAGCCCGCGCGCATCAAATCCAACCAGATCGAAGCCGCCCGTATCGCAATGACGCGTTTCATCAAGCGCGGCGGGCAGGTATGGATCGATATCTTCCCCCACAAGCCCATCACCCGTCACCCCGCCGAAGCCCGTATGGGTTCAGGCAAGGGCGGCGTCGAGTACTGGGTCGCAGTGGTCAAACCGGGCAGGGTAATGTTTGAAATGGCGGGCGTCCCCGAGGACGTCGCGCGGGAAGCAATGCGTCTTGCGGCGCACAAACTGCCCATCAAGTGCAAATTCATCAAGAAAGAAGTTGCGGAGGCACCCGCAGCGAATACTTCGGAAGGCGGTGAAGGCTGATGAAAGGCGAATTCAAGAACATGACCGACGTCGAGCTTGAAAAGAAGCTGAAGGACTTGAAGAGCGAGCTCTTCAATTTGCGGTTCCGTCACGCGAGCGGGCAGCTCGAAAATCCCCTGTCGATCAGGACGTGCAAGCGCAACATCGCAAGGGTGAACACGGAGATCCGTGCACGTCAGGCGAAGGCGTAAGGAGTAAACCATGGAAAGAAATCTCAGAAAAGAAAGAGTCGGCATCGTTGTTTCCGACAAGATGGATAAAACGGTCGTCGTGGCGGTGGAAGAGAAGCGCAAGCACCCCGTCTACAAGAAGACCATCACGCGCACGCGCCGCTTTAAGGCGCACGACGAAGAGAACCTCTGCGTCGAGGGCGATACCGTTCGCATCGTCGAAACGCGGAAACTCTCCAAGGACAAGAACTGGAGAGTTGCCGAGATCGTCGAGAAGGCGAAGTAAGGCGGGAGGATAACGGAATATGATACAACCTCAAACAAGATTAAAGGTAGCGGACAATTCGGGCGCCAAGGAGATCATGTGCATCCGTGTCCTCGGCGGGTCGTTCAGAAGAACGGGCAATATCGGCGACGTCATCGTCGCCTCCGTCAAGACGGCCACCCCCGGCGGCGCCGTCAAGAAGGGCGAAGTCGTAAAGGCGG
>CANQUY010000200.1 GCA_947627125.1 uncultured Clostridia bacterium | reverse complement strand
CGGCGTCATGCTGAGAACGGGAGCCGAACGCAGTCTATGGGGGCAGTACCGAAGCATCTCGCCGCATATATTACGGATATTCGCCGCGAGATTCTTCGGGTCAAGACGTCGGACTTCGTTCTTTCTCCGTTTCTCAGAATGACGCGGCGGGCAACGGACAATCGCCGCGAGATTCTTCGGGTCAAGACGTCGGACTTCGTTCTTTCTCCGTTTCTCAGAATGACGCGGCGGGAGCAAAATTTTTTCAATTTCCGCCGAAAAACGGTTGCATTATTTCCGAAAATCCGATATAATAGCTTTTGACTTCGGGCGGTCCTCTGCCAAAAGGGCATGAACGCCGCGTATTACAGGAGGTAAAGTCATGGGACTCATTGAGCAGATCGAAGCGGAAGGCTTAAAAGAGAATGCTCCCAAGTTCAACGTCGGCGACACCGTCAAGGTCGGCTACCGTATCATTGAAGGCGGGAAAGAGCGTATCCAGAACTTCGAGGGCGTCGTCATCGCCAAGAAGGGCGGCAGCATCCGCGAAACGTTCACTGTCCGCCGTCTTTCATTCGGCGTCGGGGTCGAACGTTGCTTCCCGCTCCATTCCCCCAAGGTCGCCTACGTCAATGTGGTGCGGAAGGGCAAGGTCAGAAGGGCAAAGCTCTACTACCTGCGCGGCCGCACGGGCAAGGCTGCCAAGATCAAGGAATTAAAGTAAAAAAATTTCGGTCTGCCGAAGGTCACGGCGGACCGATTTTTTGTCACTGCGGCGGCAAATTTCAAAAAAACAAAAATCTTATGAAAAAAATTTGCCCGAAATGTCCGAAAAATCATTTACAATTTTATGTCAATGGTTTAGAATGGAAATACTAACTTATAATAGGGAATACCTCTTATGAAGAAATCAAGCACAACACAAAGAAAACCGACACCCTTTTTCATTGCGTTCCTCGTGATCGCGCTCGTCTTTCTCGCGTTCGGCCTCGGGACGCTCGGCTCCTTCGGCTCCACGGGGGAGGACTTTGAACTCCGTGCTCCCATCCGCAACGCCGAGGGGATCCAGCAGGAGTCCGAAGTCGTCTTTGAGCTCAATTCCTCCGTTACGGAGAGCTATGTCGATGCGGACGGCAAGGAGCAGACCCGCTCCATCAGCCTCCTTATCGACGATATCTATTTCTATGTGAACGCCATCTACTCGGAGGCAGGCACGCCCGCGGGCATCACCGCGCTCCGCAGTTCGAGCTCCACACAGTACTTCGGCGGGCAGGTTTCCGCTTCCCTCGAGAACCTCTTTACGGAGGCCGCGGAGGAGGAAACCTCGGACAATACGCCCCTTCAAAAGGACGCGCTCTACCGCTGGATCCATCCCTTCACCATGACGGCGCATCCCCCCCTCAGCACTTACCGCTATTGGAAGATCGCCGCGACGGGCAGCAATATCCGCCTCGGAGAGGTGCTCTTCATCGGCAGGCCCACCGATTCCACGACGGAATCCAACCAGAGCAGGTATATCATTCCCGCCTCGGTGAGATCCGCCACCCCCAATGCGGGAGAATCGGCAGAGGAAGCCGTCGTAAAGGCGGGGGCCCTCCTCGATGGGGATCTGAACAAGCAGGTCCGCGCCTATGTCAATTCCTTGGCAGAGGAAGAAACAAAGGGCACGGTGGCATATCCCGGGGAGGACATGATCCCCGCGGATCCCTCCACTTCCTACGATACCTTCACGAAGGAAGAGATCTATTCCCTCCTCACGATCACCGAAATGCGGGTCGGCAACGTCTTTACGACGAACGACAGCGGCGTGGATACCAACGTCTACCATATCGACGGCGTGTACAACACCCTCGGCATGTGCGTCGTCGCGCTCGGCACGGAGATGTTCGGCGTGAACCCCTTCGGGCTCAGATTTATGCCCATGATGTTCTCCTTCGGCATCCTCGTTTTGGGATATTTCTTCGTACAGCGTCTTTTTAAGAACAGCGACAGGGCGGGCTTCATCTTCGCCGTCCTCTATGCCCTGTGCGATCTCTCCTTCTCGCTCGGGCACGTCGGAACGCCGCTGACCGCGGGGCTCTTCTTCGTGCTCCTTGCCGCCTACTGCGTGGATTCCTTCTACCGCAGGGGCATGAAGAGGGTGAGCTTTACGGGCCTTGCGCCTCTCCTCTTCGGCGGGCTCTCCGCCGCGGCGGCGATCTGCGTGAACGGCGCGATGCTCATTCCCGTCCTCGGCGTCTGCGGGCTGTATGCCGCAGGTATGATCCGCCAGCAAAAGGCAAATAAAGTCTATCTCGACAATGCGATCGAGGAATGCGAGGCCGCGGAGAAAGAGGGCGTCAAGGATACCGCGCAAGTCGCGAGGGTCATCTCCGACAACCGCTACAAGAACCTTGCCGCGGGCTTCATCTTCCCCATCGCTCTCATTCTGGGGGCATTCCTCTTCTCGCTTCTCTTCATTCTTCCCGTCTATTCGCCCCTCGTCAAGTTCTACGATGATCCCGCTTCCCCCGTGATGAACGTGTTCTCGCTCGGCTGGAAGGCCTTTGTCGGCGGCTTTGCGGGCAGCAACGCCGTGGGGAACATGCCCTCCGCGTGGAATTTCATCTACCGTATCTTCCTCGGCACGGGAGAAAACCGCGCCTTGAC
>CANQUY010000199.1 GCA_947627125.1 uncultured Clostridia bacterium | reverse complement strand
AAGGAAAAACCGAAATTGAATTACAGGTTTCATCATCCGAATCCGGAGCAGTTGAGTGGGACGATTTTGCAAGTTTGCATTGAAGCAAATATCCCGCGTATAGATAAAATCCTGGCGCAGGAGATGATGGAAAACCGGGAAAAAGAAGAGGATGAAATTGAGAAAAAAACAGTTTGACTTTCCAATCTCCTCGTGATACAATGAAAGAGCGATGGCTGAACGCTCGGTGGTGCATTTGAACGGTCAGAGGGCAATTTGAACGGTCAAGTGGCGATTTGAACGGTTGGCTGCGATTGTATCACGGACAGCGTTATTTTACAGCGAGGCGGCGCCCTATGATGGGCGCCGCTTTTGTATTGTAAAAAGAGAGACAGGCAAAAACCTGTCCCTCTTTTGGTACTCCCTGCGGGAATCGAACCCACAACGGCCCCTTAGGAGGGGGCTGTTATATCCATTTAACTAAGGAAGCATTTTCTCTATTGTACACCATCGACCGCAAAAAAGCAAGTGTTTTTCGGGCACTTTCACGTTTTATCGGTTGTATTTTCACGGCCGCTATGATATACTGAATTAGATGGAAGAAAATGGTTTGCCCGCAGCGGAGCCTCGGGACGAAAAACAGAAAAATCCGATCGTCGAATTCCTTCTCAATATCTTGAGAGGGGCGGCCATCGGCGTTGCCTTCATCATTCCCGGCTTTTCGGGCGGGTCGGTGGCGGCGATCTTGGGCATTTACGAAAAGCTTGTCGGGAGCGTTGCCGACCTCTTCAAACACTTCAAATCAAGCATCTTATTCCTTCTTCCCATTCTTATCGGGCTTGTTTTGGGGGTCGCGGCGCTCATTTTACCCATAAAATGGGGGCTTGAACACTTTCCCATCCCGACCGTTTCTCTCTTTGTGGGGCTTGCGCTCGGCGGACTTCCCTCCGTGACGGAGAAGGTCAAGGGTAGGCCGAAATGGACGCATATCGTGGCTATCCTCGTCCCGCTTGCCTTTGCGGCCTCCTTGTGTTTTCTGCCGAATGCGGGGGAGAAGGACCTCCTCAACCTGAATTTCGGAGGCTATTTGCTCCTCGTCCTTATCGGAGCCGTGGGAGCGTGCGCTCTTGTCGTTCCCGGTATCTCTGGGTCGATGCTTCTCCTCATCTTCGGCTACTATACGCCGCTCGTCGAGCTCCTGACGGGGCATCTTTTGCAGGGAATGGACGTCGGAGTCAGTCTTCTCGTCTTTGCGTGTGCGGGGATCGGGGTGATCGCAGGCTTTTTCGGCATCTCCGTCTTGATGAAATATTTGCTCAAAAAGTTTCCGAAAGGGACTTATTTTGCCATCATCGGCTTCATTGTGGGGAGCATTCCCGCCGTGTACGCGTCCGTCATTCGCGAAACGGGGAACATGCTGATGACCGATCCGTGGTACTTTGTGGCCGCTGCGGCGCTTTTCCTTGTCGGCGCGGCGCTCTCGTTTACCCTCGTCTACTTTGCGCGAAAGAGGGGGAAGCGGGAAGAATAAGTTTTTATTTGGCCTCCCACCCTCATCCTGCCCCGCGCGCTCATCCTAAGCGCAGCGAAGGATCCCATAAAACGCACGGGAGCTTTTCCCCTCATTCCGAGCCCCGAAAGGGGCGAGAGAATCTCGCTCTAAGAACGGAAGTCCGTAAGTTTACGAGATCCCCTCGCTACGCTCGGGATGAGGACGGACTCCGTGCCCCCTCCCTGGGGAGGGGGTAGGGGCGGGGACATTCTAATCACGTCATGGTGAGCCGCCGCTGTCCTTGCGGCGTGTCGAACCATCACCTTATGATAATGCGGTGACCCTTCGACTACGCTACTTCGTCGCTACGCTCCTCGTGCCGCGCTTAGTGCAACAAGAATGCGCGCGGGGCAGGGTGACGCAATCAGAATGTTGGGATATGGTGACGCAGCCGCCGCCTCATTCCGCCCCCCTAAATTCCGCTATCATAAATTTATAAAAAAATCATTGATTTGCGGGACATATTTGGGTTTCAAACGTTATATCAGTAGGAGGTGCTTATGAGGAAGAAGGTCTTTTGTCTTTTGCTCCCGTTTCTTTTGGTGATCCTATGCGCCTGCGGCGGGGATATGAAAGATTGGCCGCGGCTCGAATTGGATTTGGATATTGAAAATTATGATGAAGTTTCGCTCGAATATCATCATATCTCCAAGCATTCCGATCGGATGCCGCTCGATGTCGATGAGGATTACTGCGGCTCATCGGCAGACAAAGATCTCATAACCGAAATCTATCGGGAAATCGACGGCTCGCCATATAGCAAAGAAACATATGACAAGATAGACACGGAAAACTATTCGAGCAAAGTGGTCATCACATTTTGGAAGGACGGTGAGGCGGGATATACGTTTACATTTTACGAGTATGGCGTCAAAAATGGCTATTTTGTCTTGGACAACGGAGAAATTCACAAGTATTTAGGCAACTTTGTAGGCGGCACCTATGAACGGTTCAAGGATAAATTGGAAGCAGCTGAATTGCCGTAAACAAGATCATCCTGCCTGCTCATCCTGAGCTTCCTCTTGCCCGCCCCCTGTGTAATGGGGCGGGGTAGGGGTGGGGGTCCGCCACAGGCGTCCCCGTGCTCATCCTACGCGTAGCGAAGGA
>CANQUY010000198.1 GCA_947627125.1 uncultured Clostridia bacterium | reverse complement strand
TGAACTCATTCAAAGTAGGATTTACCACTATGAGCGTAACGCTTTTTATAAGATAGGACGGCGGCTATTTATTCCACAGTCCGCTTGACATGAGCCTCGCAGGCGTGCGGTATTTAGGCAAAGAGCCAAACACGAACGCCCCTGCGGGGCTAATTGTTTGCCGTTGGCACGATAGCCTACCACACGCCATTCTCATGTCAAGCGGCTTTTGCGGCATAAACCGCCGCCGAAAATGAGAGTGAAAAAAAGCGTTTATAAGCCTTGAAAAATCCCCGCCGAGAATGACACCGAAGTCTATAAAGAAAAGCCGCACAGGGCAATTCTGCACGGCTGACGGCATAAAAAAACAAAGCCGCTCCCTCAACTCAATGAGGGTTCGACTTTGTTACAGAGTGGTGACCTTGCCGGGAATCGAACCCGGGATTGCGCCGTGAGAGGGCGCCGTCTTAACCGCTTGACCACAAGGCCGTGATTTTTGCAATCATTCCCGATTGCAATGAGATTATACCATACAATATCAAAACTTGCAACCGTTTTTACGGCTTTGCAGGAAATTTTTCCAAAAAAAAGACATCCGCCTGTGCCGCAGTCCGAAAAAGGATTAACCCGCATCTCGCAGGTGGGTGAGAGGCGCCGTAGCTTCAGACTTTCCGTATTTGCGCACGGTTGCGCTCATACAGACCTTGCCTATCTCCGTACAACCCCTTCTCCCGAATAAACTTTGTGGATTACGTTTTTAACGGGCTCCGCACACCGCAGGTGTCAATATGATTATAGCAAAGTTTTTCGGGGAACGCAACTTTTTGAGTGTACTTTCTTTTGGAAAAATTGCCCGATCCTCCCTTTCCGTTTTTTGCGTGGGGAAACGGGGGAAAGGCGCGGCGCATTTATCCCTTTCTGACGCCGTACAGCGAGCGGAATAGATAGACAGATTTTTCGTGTACCGCCTGCAGCAAAGCGGACGGATCGTCCTTGAAAACGACAAACGGGCGGGTTTCCAAATAGCCGTTGTCATAGTCGATTTCGAGCAATAAGTCGATAAAAATCTGTTTTTTGGGCTTTTGGCCGAGGCGGGTATTCTCAAAAATTTTTCTGGCCTTTGCAACGGCTTCTGCGTCGAATTCCACCGCTGAAATGCGCGGAAATCCGCCGTCGTCCTCAACCAATGCGGAATCGGTTCCCGTGACGCACAGAGATCTCAGCATCGCATTGAGCGATCTGACCCGATTGGCGAGCATGGGATATTCTGTCGCAAAATTGCTGTCGTCGAGAGAAAATTTCATACTTATAGCTCGGTTTTGCCGAATTTATCGGTGAGGATCCAGAGTTCTTTTTCGTAATTCATGCCATATTTTCGGTCGGGAACTTCCTCCTTGGTGCGCAGGATGGAGCGGTAGCAAAATTCAGAGGTAAGCGCAAGGGCCTCCTTGAGGGGAAGTCCGCCGCCGATACAGCCCGAAAAGGCGGAGGCGAACACGTCCCCCGCGCCGTGGTAGCTCCCTTCCACCTTCGTGAGGGACATGCGCTCCTCCTTCTCGTCGAAGTAATAGAGGAAGTATCCGTCCTCGCAGTCCGCGCCCGTGATGACGGGATGGGGACAAATTTTTTGCAACATATGCAGCGATTTAGAGAAATCTCTCTCCCCCGTCAGAAGAAAACTTTCCGTTTCGTTGGGGAGAATATAGTCCGCTTCCCCGCAGAGGGAGAGCATTCCCGCGGCGAAGTCGCTGTCGAATCCCGCATAGAATTTAAAATTGTCCCCGAGGACGGGATCGACAACAAACTTGCCGTCCGGCTTCAGAAAACGACGCTTGACGCTCTTTACGAACTCGATCTGTGCCTTGCTTCCGAGGTAGCCGCTGTAGATGACGTCGTAGGTAAGACCGAGCGTTTCCCAATGGCGGCAGATCTTTTCCATCTCTCCGTCGAGATTCAAAAAGGTGTAGCCTGTAAAGCCGCCCGTGTGGGTGGAGAGGAGGGCGGTGGGGAGAATATCTACCGTGGCCCCGCAGGCGGAGAGGACGGGCAGTGCGACGGTGAGGGAACATTTGCCGACGCAGGAAATATCATTGATTGCAAGAATACGCATATAAGTCTCCTTTTTTTTTAAATAGTATAAGCTCTGTGCGGAAAATTGTCAAGGGATACGACGCGTAACCGTTGCAAAATTTGCGATGGCATGATATAATTCAAAAGGACTCATATGAGCATTTTGGCAGCGGAAGCGGGATGAGCGCGGTAACCCGCTCATTCTGAGGGAGCTAAGCGACCGAAGAATCCCCTCAAACGAAGTCCGTTGGTTTTATGGGATCCTTCGCTGTGCCTCGGGATGAGGGCGGGGCTTACCGTGCGGCGTCATGCTGAGAACGGGAGCACAACGCAGTTTACGGAAGCAGTACCGAAGCATCTCGCCGCATGTTATAAAGAATTCGCCGCGAGATTCTTCGGGTTAAGTCATCGGACTTCGTTCTTACTCCGTTTCTCAGAATGACGCGGCGGCGCGGGGCAGGATGAGCGCGGTAACCCGCTCATTCTGAGGGAGGTAAGCGACCGAAGAATCCCCTCAAACGAAGTCCGTTGGCTTTATGGGATCCTTCGCTGCGCCTCGGGATGAGGGCGGGGCTTACCGTGCGGCGTCATGCTGAGAACGG
>CANQUY010000197.1 GCA_947627125.1 uncultured Clostridia bacterium | reverse complement strand
AGCAAAGGATCCCATAAAACGCACGGGCCCCCGCGTCATTCTGAGAACGATAGTAGGACGAGAGAACGGAAACTAAGCCGAAGAATCTCGCGGGGTGTGTACTATGCGGCGAGATGCTTCGGTACAACTTCCATAAACTCCGTTGTACTCCTGTTCTCAGCATGACGCCGCCCCTCATCCTAATCCCGAGGCGTAGCCGAGGGGATCCCATAAAACGCACCGGCCCCCGCGTCATTCTGAGAACGATAGTAGGACGAGAGAACGGAAACTAACCCGAAGAATCTCGCGGGGCGTGTACTATGCGGCGAGATGCTTCGGTACAACTTCCACAAACTCCGTTGTGCTCCTCATCTCAGCATGACGCCGCCGTATGCTCCCGCTTTCGTCCCCGCACGCTCAGCATGAGCGGAGGAACGCATGAAAAAGCTCTCCCTTTGGAGAGCTTTTTTCGCACATATGTTGCAAATTTTTATACTTTACTGTACCCGTAGGAGTTGACCACTGCGTCCACCTTTCTGCCGCTGCGGCAGAGGGGGCAATCGCTCGCGCGGTAGGAACTGTAATCGGGCAGATCCTCCGCCCCGATGATCCCGACGACGGGCACCCCGGGGATCTCGAACTTCCCGCCGAACACCGTCGCTACCCCCGCAACCTCGCCGCCGTAATAGCGGATCCCGCGGACCGCGCTCATCGCCGTCATGCCCGTCGTGGCCGTTGCCGTCAAGATTAGAACATGGCGGAAGCGGATATAGGGCAGCATATTGTCCCTGATAATCAGTTTTTCGTCGGACGTGACCTCGGGAGAGATGACAGCGATCTCCTGGTTCATGTTGAGCCCCGTGCCGCCCGCGAGGGCCTCGGCGAGGAATGCGCCCACCATCTTCATGCGCTCGAGGGTGATAATGGTATCCACCGTCACGTTGGTGAAGTTCTCCGCAAGGAGCTTGGCGGCGGCCTTTGCGGCGTTCATCTCCGTTTTGACCTTCGTCATGTCGATGCAGTAATTCACATGCGAATGCTGTGTGGCGAAGTGCCCGGGAATGACGCGGACGCTCACCTTGCTGTTGCGCTTTGCAAAGAGTTCAAATGCTCTCGATTCCATATATTTCCCCTCATTTTCCTTATCTTTTCTCTATTTTAATACATTTCAATATCTTTGTAAAGACCCGCCGAAAAAAATTTTTGCGCTTTTCGGGTGTTTTTTTGTAATTTTTGTTTGAGAGGGAAAAAATCATCTTATATAAAATAGGAAAACAAAAGGGCGGTACGATATGAGCAAAAAAACCGAAAAGAAGGATACGGCGCAGACGGAAGCGCAGGCCGCGGCAGATACGGAGGCGAAAGAGCCCAAAGAAGCTCCCGCGCCCACTGCGGAGGAAACGCTGAAGGCGGAGCTTGAAAAGGAAAAGTCCCTCGCCGAGGACTATAAGCGGAAATGGTATCTCGTCACTGCGGAGTACGACAATTACCGCAAGCGCACCTCTTTCCAGAGCGCACAGCGGTATCAGGAGGGAAGGGCGGACGTCGTTTCAAAGCTCTTCCCCATCGGAGATAATCTCGAACGTGCCCTCGCGTCCTGCACCGACGAGGCCACGAAAAAGGGGCTTCAGATGGTGATGGCGGCGTTTGAAAAGGTCCTGCAGGAGGAAAAGATCGAGGTGATCGACCCGCTCGGGCAGCCCTTCAACGCCGAACAGCACGAGGCGATCATGGCGGTGGACGCCGAAGAGGGCGAGGAGAGCGGCACGGTGAAGCAGGTGTACCTCAAGGGATACATGCAGAACGGCAAAGTGCTCCGCTTCGCACAGGTCGTCGTCGCGAAGTGAGGAAATGGGCGCATGTCGTGCGCTCATTCTGAGGGCGTAGCCCGAAGAATCCCCTCAAACGGAGTCCAGCCGCCGCGTCATTCTGAGAAACGGAGTAGGACGAGAGGACGGGGTCTAACTCGAAGAATCTCGCGGCGAAGGTCCGTAAAACATGCGGCGAGATGCTTCGGTACCGCTTCTGTAGACTGCGTTCGGCTCATGTTCTCAGCATGACGCCGCTCCACCTCTCAGTGGAGCCGAGAGAACCCCTCAGTCACGCAAGGGCGCGTGACAGCTCCCCTACAAGGGGAGCCGAGAGAACCCCACAGTCACGCAAGGGCGCGTGACAGCTCCCCTACAAGGGGAGCCGAGAGAACCCCTCAGTCACGCAAGGGCGCGTGACGGCTCCCCTACAAGGGGAGCCGAGGGACACAACAATCAACAAAAACATTTTAAGGAGAATATAGATATGTCAAAGGTTATCGGTATTGATTTGGGTACAACAAATTCATGCGTGGCGGTGATGGAGGGCGGCGAGCCCGTCGTCATCGCAAATGCAGAGGGTTCGAGAACGACCCCCTCCGTCGTGGCGTTCCAAAAGGACGGCTCCCGCGTCGTCGGGCAGGTCGCAAAGCGTCAGGCCGTCGCCAATCCCGAAAAGACGGTCAGCTCCATCAAGCGCAAGATGGGCTCCGACTATAAGGTGAAGATCGACGACAAGTCCTACTCCCCGCAGGAGATCTCCGCCATGATCCTCTCAAAGCTCAAGGCGGACGCGGAGGCCTACCTCGGCGGAAAGGTGACGGACGCCGTCATCACCTGCCCCGCCTACTTCACCGACGCACAGCGTCAGGCGACCAAGGACGCGGGCAA
>CANQUY010000196.1 GCA_947627125.1 uncultured Clostridia bacterium | reverse complement strand
CGATGTAAACTCCGGAAAGCAGTGCGTCTTTGTCAGGCGCTTGTGCGGGAGATGGCCGATGGGGGAGCTGCGGGCAAGGAGCTCGAAAATTCCCTCGTCGGTATCGCCGATATCGACGCATATATCAATATCTGTACAAACCGTCTGCGCATCCGCGACGAAGTGAAGCAGGCCATTCTCGAGGAGGAGAACGAGGTAAAGCGTCTTCGCCTCTTCGAGCAGGCCCTAAACGACGAACTCGAGATCGGCAAGCTCGAGAAGAAGATCGCGCAGGATGTCAGGCGGAATATCGACAAGGCGCAGAAGGAGTACTTTCTGCGGGAACAGCTCAAGGCCATCCATCAGGAACTCGGCGACGACGTGAACGAGGGGGAGAAGCTGCGGGAGCGCATTCTTCAGAAGGGAATGCCCAAGCCCATTGAGGAAAAGGCGCTCGCCGAACTCAAGCGCATGGACAAGATGCCCTTCTCCTCCGCCGAATATACCGTCCTCCGCAACTATACCGATTGGCTCTTGGACCTCCCGTGGCGGGAGGAAACGACGGACACCGAGGACCTCTCTGCCGTGGAGAAGGTGCTCGAAGAGGACCATTACGGCCTCAAGAAGATCAAGGAACGCGTCCTCGAATACCTCGCCGTTCTCAAACTCACGGGGGAACTCAAGGCTCCCATTCTCTGCCTCGTCGGGCCGCCCGGCGTCGGCAAGACGAGCATTGCAAAGTCCATTGCAAGGGCGCTCGGCAGAAAATTTGTGAGAATGAGCCTCGGCGGGCTCAAGGATGAGGCCGAGATCCGCGGCCACCGCCGCACCTATATCGGGGCAATGCCCGGGCGCATTCTCTTTGAGATCAGAAACGCAGGCTGTATCAACCCCGTGTTCCTCCTCGACGAGGTCGATAAGATCTCTGCGGACATGCGCGGCGACCCCGCAGACGCCCTCTTGGAGGTGCTCGACCCCGAGCAGAACTCCACCTTCCGCGACAGATATCTCGAGGTCGAATACGATCTTTCAAAGGTCATGTTCATTGCCACGGCGAACACGCTCGACACGATCCCCGTGCCCCTCCGCGACAGAATGGAGATCATTGAACTCTCCGGCTACACCCCGCAGGAGAAGGAACAGATCGCAAAACGCTATCTCGTCCCCAAAAAATGCAGGGAAAACGGCCTCTCCGAGGAGAATATCCGCTTCAGCGACGGAGCGATCTCGGAGATCATCGACGGCTACACGATGGAGGCGGGCGTCCGTTCGCTCGAACGCACCATCGGCGCGGTATGCAGAAAGGCGGCCGTGCGTATCGCCAAGGGGGAGGCGGAAAAGATCACCCTCACGCGGCAGAATTTAGAGAAATATCTCGGCTCCAAACGCTATCTGCGGGAGGATGAGATGCTCAAGACGGACGAAGTGGGCATGGCAACGGGCCTTGCGTGGACGGCCGTCGGCGGCACGACGCTGACCATTGAAGTTTCCGCCATGCAGGGGAAGGGAGAAGTCCTCCTCACGGGCAAACTCGGCGACGTCATGAAGGAATCCGCCCGCGCGGCGATCTCCTATATCCGCGCCCATGCGGGGAAATACGGCATTCCCGAAGAGGACTTTGAAAAGAAGGATATCCACATCCACATTCCCGAGGGGGCGACGCCCAAGGACGGGCCCTCCGCGGGGATCACGATGGCAACGGCCATTCTCTCCGCCTTTACGGGCAAACCCGTCCGCCGCGACATTGCCATGACGGGGGAGATCACCCTGCGCGGCAGAGTTCTCCCTATCGGCGGGCTGAAGGAGAAGGCGCTCGCGGCCTCCCGTATCGGCATCCGCGACGTCATCATTCCCGAGGAGAACAAAAAGGACGCCGAGGAGATCCCCGAGGAGATCCGCCGCGACTTGAATTTCATCTGCGTGACGGAGGTCGATGAAGTCTTTCAAAACGCATTTTCGGAGGGTAGGGTCTAAGACATGGTGCCTGCAAAATTCGTCACGTCCGCTGCAACGTCCTCCCAATTTCTGCGGCCCGAAAAGCCCATGATCGCCGTCTGCGGGAAGTCCAATGCGGGCAAATCCACCCTCATCAATGCGCTCGCGGGGCAAAAAAAACTCGCCAAGACGAGCGCGGAACCCGGCAAGACCAAACTTGTGAATTATTTCGATTTCGGCAATTTCCTCCTCGCGGATCTCCCCGGCTACGGCTATGCGGCCGTTTCCAAGGAGGAGAAACTGAAGTGGGGGAAGATGCTCGACGCGTTCTTTGAGCGGAAGGAGGATATCGCGCATGTGTTTGTGCTCTCGGATATCCGCCGCGATCCCTCGGAGGACGATCTTCAGATGCTTTCGTTTTTGAATTACCACATTGTGCCGTTTACCGTCATTGCGACGAAGAGCGACAAGCTCTCGAGAATGAAGGTGAAGGAACGGGTACGGGCCGTTGCGAACGCCTGCGGACTGGGGGAGGGGAACGTCATTCCCTTTTCGGGCGTCACGGGGGACGGCAAGGGGGAACTGCTCGCAAAGATCGGGCAGGTGATCTCCCTCTCCGAGGAGTGAGGGGTACCCGCGCCGCGTCATTCTGAGAAAGGGAGCAGGTCGGAAGGACGGGAATGAACCCGCCGCGTCATTCTGAGAAAGGGAGCAGGTCGGAAGGACGGGAATGAACCCGCCGCGTCATTCTGAGAAAGGGAGTAAGAACGAAG
>CANQUY010000195.1 GCA_947627125.1 uncultured Clostridia bacterium | reverse complement strand
GGGGGGTGGGGCGTCCCCAAGCCGCTCAGCTGTTCGGCTCCGATCCCGATATCATGCGCGAGGCGTGCGAGAGCGAGGCATTGAAAGACTTCGGCCTCATCGACATCAATATGGGCTGTCCCATGCCCAAAATCGTCAGAAACGGCGAGGGCAGCGCCCTTCTCGAGAACCCTTCGCTCGCCGAAAAAGTTATCGCCGCATGCGTGAAGAGCGGCAAGAGGATCTCGGTGAAATTCCGCATCGGCGTTGACGAAAATCACAAGATATGCGCCGATTTCGCCAAGTTGTGCGAGGGAGCGGGAGCCTGCATGATCACCGTTCACGGACGCACGCGGGACAAGATCTACGCGGGGCCCGTCGATTACGGGGAGATCGCGGCGGCCAAACGTGCCGTTTCCATTCCCGTCATTGCGAACGGTGGCGTCTGGAACGACAAGGACATGAAAAAGATGCTCGACCGCACGGGGGCGGACGGGGTCATGGTCGCCCGCGCCGCGCTCTACCGTCCGCAGGTATTTGCCGAGCTCACGGGGCGGGAGGAACCGCCCATCAAGCCGCTCTTCCTGCGCCAGCTCGGGGAAACGTTAAAGATCTACGGCGAACGGTTCGCCACGGTGTACATGCGGAAGATGGCGGCGTTCTATCTGAAGGGCACCCGCCGCGCGAACGAGGCCAAACGCCGCTTTTTCGCCGCCCAATCGACGGAGGAGATTGCTGCACTCGCGGAAGAATTGATGTAGGCTGTCCCGCCCCGCGTCATTCTGAGGGACCTGAAGAGCCTCGAACGAAGTTCCGCCCCGCGTCATTCTGAGGGACCCGAAGAGCCTCGAACGAAGTCCCGCCCCGCGTCATTCTGAGAACGTGAGCAGGAACGAAGTCCGAAAACCTAACCCGAAGAATCTCGCGGGGGCGTACACGGACTACTTAAGCGGCGAGATGCTTCGGTTCGATTCCCGTAGACTGCGTTGTACTCTCGTTCTCAGCATGACGCCGCTATTGGCTTCCGTGTGTGTTCTCGCGCGCCGTCACCCCACCCCGCCATTCTCAATTACGTCATCCTAAGCAACGTCGAAGGATCACCGCAGCATAAATAAGGTGATGGTTCGACAGAGCTCACCATGACGTGATTCGGAACGCCGCCGTTCTCAATCATGCCTTACCTCAATTTTTAATTTTAAATTTTTCATTTTATTTCGGCCTTTTTTTATTTTACATTTTTTTCCGCCTATGTTATAATGGTCATACGACGCGCGTACGCGCGTGCGTGCGCGAAGAGCGAAATTCACAGACAAGGAGAATTTCTTATGTCCGATAAGGTAGAAACCGCCTACGGCGCGGAACAGATCCAAGTGCTCGACGGGCTCGAACACATCCGCAAACGCCCCGGCATGTATATCAGCTCCACCGACGAAAAGGGCCTCCACCACCTCGTGAGCGAAGTCGTCGATAACTCCATCGACGAAGCCCTCGCAGGCTACTGCACCAAAGTGGAAGTCACCGTCAACGCGGACGGTAGCTGCACCGTCGTCGATAACGGCCGCGGCATTCCCACCGCCATTCACCCCAAGGAGGGCATCTCCACCGTGGAAGTCGTCTTTACCAAGGTCAATGCGGGCGGCAAATTCGGCGGCGATTCGGGCTACAAGGTTTCGAGCGGGCTCCACGGGGTCGGCGTCAAGGCCGTGAACGCCCTCTCCGAATGGCTCGAGGCGGAGATCTACCAAAACGGCCACATCTATAAACAGGTCTATAACCGCGGCGTGCCCCAGCGGCCGCTTGCGATCGTCGGCGATACCGAAAAGACGGGCACCAAGGTCACCTTCTTCCCCGACGCCGAGATCTTTGAAACCATTGAATTCAGATACGAAACGCTCAAGATCCGCCTCAAGGAGCTCGCATTCCTCAACAAGGGCCTCACCATCTCCCTCGAGGACAAGCGCGCAGGCAGGGAGAAAAAGGACAGTTTCTGCTACGAGGGAGGCATCCGCGAGCTCGTCGGCGAACTCAACCAGGGCAAGGAAACCCTCTTTGAACAGCCGCTCTACTTTGAAGCGCAGGACGGCACCACCGTCTGCGAGATCGCCATGCAGTACAACGACAGCTACAACGAGGTCATCTACTCGTATGCCAACAACGTCAACACCATCGACGGCGGAACCCATGTCGAAGGGCTCAAACTCGCCCTCACCAAGGTCATCAACGACGCGGGAAAGAAGCTCAACATTCTGAAGGACAGCGACAAGCTCACGGGCGAGGACGTCCGCGAGGGCATCACCGCCGTCGTTTCCGTCAAACTCGAGAATGCGCAGTTTGAATCGCAGACCAAGGATAAGCTCAACAATTCCTTCATCCGCGCCTTTGTCAACAAGGCCGTGGCCGATAAATTCGGGGAATATCTCGAGGAACACCCGTCCGAGGCGAGAGAGCTCGTCCTCCGCTGTATCACCGCCCAAAAGGCAAGGGACGCCGCGAGGAACGCAAGGGAACTCACGAGAAGAAAGGGCGTGCTCGAATCGACGACGCTCCCCGGGAAACTTGCCGACTGTTCGGACCGCCGTCCCGAGCTCTGCGAGATCTATATCGTCGAGGGGGACTCGGCAGGCGGCACCGCAAAACAGGGCCGTGACAGACGCTTTCAGGCCATTCTGCCCCTCAGAGGCAAGATCCTGAACGTCGAGAAAGTGAGGCTCAACCGCGCCCTCGAGAACGCCGAGATCAAGGCCATGATCA
>CANQUY010000194.1 GCA_947627125.1 uncultured Clostridia bacterium | reverse complement strand
TAGCGAGGAGTCGGGAGAGCGCCGCAGCGCTCCCCTTCTTCCCTGTTTCTTTCCGCCGTGCAGAATTTTTCTCGGCGGTGTCGTTCTCTGCGTAATATTTTCCTTCCTCGGCCGCGGAATACTCTGCGGGCGATCTGTTGTCCCGTACGCTCGCCGATTCATGCGGGGTGCGGTTGTATTCAGACATTCTTTCTCCTCCGAGCTCTTATTTTGCGGACTTGCCGCGCACGATCTTCAAGACCAACAGCACAACAAACACCGCCGCAAGGACGCCTGCCGTCACGCCAAGACCGATGCAGATCCCGATCGCCCCCGTGGGGGTCACGATCACGGCCGCAAGCGCGGGCAGAGGCGCAAATGCCGCCGTCTTTTCGCCCTTCTTGCCGTTCTTCTTGAAGATCAACAGAGCAATGCCGACGAGTTCAACGGCAATGATGACGGAAAGGAGAATGATGAGCCAGGTATAATCGACCATAGTATCGGCAAGGATCTGGAACTCGCCGAGCTCCTCCGCCGTGAACACGAGATATTTTCCGTCCTCGACCTTCGTTTCAAACACCTCGATGCTTCCGTCGTCCTTCACGCGAACGACCTGATGGCCCGTTTCGCCGCGGAGCTCTTCGGGCAGGAGCACCTTCACGGTGTACTTACCGTCCTTCTCTGTTGTTTCGCTGAGCTGAACGTCGATCGAGCCCCTCTCGGCCTTGCCTTCGACGAGTTCGTCTGCCTGCTCCTCTGTGAGCGCGGAACCTGCCGCGGGCGTGACCTTATCCTGTTTGATGGCATCGGAAACTTCCTTGCTCTTATCGCGGCCCTTGCCGATGCTGAGATCTGCACCGCTCGCCATGGAGGAGCCTTCCACGATGCCCCAGAGGTCGCCGTCGTAGCCCTCGCCGTAGTCGCCCGTGCCGCCCTCCTCCGAGGGGGTCTTGTCGGGGTTGATATCGCCTACCGTCACAGAGGACACGCCGACGTCCCTGAGCTGCTCATAGGCTTCATCGATCAGCGCGGAGAGTTCCCTTGAGGACGTTTCGGAGGGAACGGTCGCTTTCGCTTTCTCCTCCATGGCGTCTACAACGGCCTGAAGTTCTGCCTTCTGCGCGTCGCTGTATCTGCCGCTTTCCGCAAGCGCGTCCTTTGCACGCTGAACGGCGCTGACGGAGCGTTGGACTTCCTGCGCATGCAAGGTGTACTTCTCCGCCTCTCTGTATCTTTCTTCTATCGTCCTGTCGCGCTCGTCCGCATAGGTAACGCGTTCGCCGTGCGACTTTTGAGGTTCATACTCAAGTCCCTCGAGATCCTCGACCTTGCTGCTGTTGGCATCCTGTACGAACTCGCCGTCGCACTCTTTCAAAAGGCTCTCCGCCTTGGACACGGCCGCTTCCTTCGCGCCTTCAAATTCAGCCTTATAGACCCTGTCCTCCAGCGCACCCTCAAAGCTCTCGTAGCCGTAGGGCTCCTTTCTGTACTTGTCGTTGAGGTAGCCGAGCGTTTCTTCGCCGAGCTTGGAAAGGTCCTCCTGCATCTGTTTGAGCGCATCTTCGTCCTTCGACTCAATGTCGGCAAATTGCTTGCGGATGACGGAGTCGTCGTCGCCGAGGAAGCGTTCGCCCTCGATCGCGGGAACCGTCTTTTCGACGAGATCTTTGACCGCTTGTACCTTCTCTTCGGCGTCCGTGCCGTCCGTCGTCATCTCCTCGATGGCCTTCAAAGCAGACTCCGCGCTCTCTTTGACGTGTTGATTGTCGTTTTCGGTGATCTGCTCTTTGAGGTACTGCTTGCCGTATTCCTTCTCCATCTCAAGTTCAGCCTTGCCGAACTCCTTCCCGATATCGCCCTCGGCCGCATTCCCGATCGCGTCGAGGCCCGCTTCGAGCGCCTCCTGCACGGCGGAATCGTCCTTCAGACCGTTACTTTCTCCTTCATACTTTTCCGCATAGGCGGCGAGAAGGTCGAGCTGTTTCTGCAATTTCTCTTCGATCTCGGGATATTCGCTGAAGGCGGCGTCCTCGACCTGCTTTTCGGCCTCGCCGACGAGCTCTTCAAAGATATCCTTGAGATCCTTGGGAAGGTTTTGCGCCTTCGTGCTGTCCGCAACGCCGCTGAGCCCCTCTTTCGCGTTCTCTTTTTCCTGCTCGCGGAGAGCCGCAAGAGCGTTGCCTAAGCCTGCGACATTTTCATTTTCGGAGAGGTTGGGAACTGTGGTTCCCGCCGAGGAGCTGTTCGCATCGGCAATCGCCGCTTCGATAGCATCCGTCACGGACTTCACAAGGCCGTGCGCCTCTGCGGAATCGGACGCGCCGACGAGGCTTTCCGCAACCTCCTTGAGGGCGTCGCGGAGCTCTTCGTTGATCTTCTCCTCCGTTTCGGCCTGCTGTACGCTTGCGGAGAAGGCTGCTTTTTCTTCCGCGGTCGCGTCGCGGCCCGTGATCGCCTTGACCGTTTCCGCATACTCCTGCTCCGCAACGGCCGCGAATGCCTTGCGTTCGAGCGCGGCTTCTGCCTCGGGCATCAAACCTGCGAGCTCATCCTGCGTTTCTGTGTTGTTGCCGCCCTCGGCGAGCTTGTCGATTTCGCCGAGTTGCTTTTCGAGTTCCTCCGCAAGTGCCGCCTTGCCGCTCTCGGACATGCTGCTGCCAGCGACGAGTTCATCGTGCTTCTTTTGAAGTTCTGTCTTTTCCTTGACGCCGACGACGAGATCTGCCACTTCGGCGATCTCGCTATCGGAGGAGGCTTTCCCGTCGATAGTGT
>CANQUY010000193.1 GCA_947627125.1 uncultured Clostridia bacterium | reverse complement strand
GCGGAAACGAGTTCTGCTCCCCAGCCGAGCGCCGCGCCATACACCCTGTCGGGGCCGAAAACTTCGGAAAGTCCCTCCTCGGGGAGGCCGTTCTGCACGGTGACGATCGCCCCGTCCGCGGCAAGGTATGGCAGCAAAAAGCGTGCGATCTCCGCATTGTCCCTCTGGCGCGTGGAGAGAAAGATGACGTCGTATGTTCCCCGCATCTCCTGCGGGAAACATGCAAAAACGGGCGAAACGCTCCGTTTCCCGCTTTCGGTAAGAACTGCGCCCTCCGTTTTCAGCTTTGCGACATGCGCCGCGTTCCTCGTGACGAGCTCGCAGGGAACTCCCCCGCGCGTCAAAAGAACGCCGAGGCTTGTCCCCATCGCGCCTGCGCCGTAGATGAGGATCCTCACGAACGGCTGAACCCCGCCGCCGCGGCGAGCGTTTCCACCGTTTCGTCGATGGTAAGCCCGTTGCAGTCCACGACGATATCGGCGTACTTTTCGTAGAGCGGAACGCGCTCTCTATGCAGTTCCTTGACGGTGTGAATGCCGCTCCGCATGACGACGCCCCGCTTCTTGAGGTTGGAAAGACGGCGTTCCGCCTCCTCGGCGCTGATCTCAAGATAGATGATGGTGCCGAGAGATTTCAGATGCTCCATGGCCTCCTCGCAGTAGCAGACGCTGCCGCCCGTTGCGACGACGCAGCGGGAAACATACAGCCCCGAGCAGACCCTGTTTTCGAGATTGAGATACCCTTCGGGGCCGTTCGCCTCGATGAGATCGGAGAGAAGGGCCTTTTCCTCCCCTTGGATCATGAGGTCGCAATCCACAAAGCCGTAGCCGATCCTCTTGGCGAGCAGAACGCCCGCAGTGCTCTTTCCCGCAGAGGGCATGCCGATGAGAATTAAATTATCCATATTTCAAATTATAGTATAGCGCGTTTCATTTGTCAACTTTGGAAAAAGACTTTGCCGAAAATTTCAAAAAACTCTTGACTTAATTTTTGAAAGAGAGTATACTATCTCCTACAAAATCCATCAAGGAGAGAGAAAATGAAAAGAAAGATCATCACAATTTTCACGTCGCTGGCCCTTGTGGCCGTTCTGCTCGCAACGCTCTGCGCCTGCGGGTCCACATGGGGCTCCGTCAAGAGCGCCTACGAAAAAGATGGGTATCAAGAGGTTGAAGTAAGCGAAGAGGTCAAGAAAATGTACGAGAACAACGAGGACTTCAAGGCCGCTGCCGACACCGCAACCGTCCATATCATGCAGAAGTCGCTTTCCGTCGCCGTCATTCTTGAGTTCAAGGGAAACGAAGAAATGGAAGAGGCATTGAAAAAGCACGTCACCAAGGAAGACGCTGAAAACGTCTACGAGGAACTGCAGAAGCTCGACATTGTCAGCGGAAACTGCTTCCTTCTCTTCTATACCCCGCTCTCCAATGCGGCGGACATCTTCAAGGGCACCAAGTAAAACCATTCCCTCTCTTCGGAGAGGGATTTTTCTTTCCGAAACAAAAGAATTTTTGCGATTTTCCCAAAATATCTGTAAAATGGCTTGCTTTTTCTGTTTCGCTATGGTATACTTTGAAATGAATTTTGTAAAAACATAGAAGGACAAATCAATTATGAATGCTGCTTCTTTCATCACAGGTCTTTTGGACGGAGCTGGCGTATCGCTGTTTTCCAACGCCGTCTACAGCGTCATCGCCTATATCTTGATGGGTATCATGTTCATCGCTGCCGTCGCGGCGATCATACTCGTCATGCTCACCCCCGGGAATTCCAACGGGATCGACGCCCTCAGCGGCTCCAGCGAAACATTCTACGGGAAGAATAAGGGAAAGTCCACCGAAGCGAAGCTCAAACTTTGGACATATATCTGCTTGGGTGTGCTCGCAGTGCTTGCGATCGTATTCTTCATCGTATTGAATCCTGCTTTCTGGAGAGCTTGATCGGAAAAAAATTTACAAGGGCGGCTTTGGGTCGCCCTATTTGTTTGCCAAAAAAGGAGTCAATTTGAACGTAAAATACACACTGCTTGAAAAAATCAAGGACGGGACCCTCCCCCTTCTGACGGCCGAGGAGATTGCCCGCAGGCTCCGCCTCGGAAGGAGAGAATCCCTCGCGCTCAAAGACATGCTCTTCTCTCTCGTCCGCAGCGGAGAGCTCCTTGCCGACAATGCGGGCCGCTTCGGCACGGCGGAGCAATTCGGCGCTAAGCGGGGAAAGATCGTAGGGAACGAGCGCGGCTTCGGCTTTTTTGTGCCCGATGACGGCTCGGAGGACCTCTTTCTCCCCCACCGCGCCCTCAAAAATGCTCTGCACGGCGACGACGTCCTCTGTTTCCGCCGCACGGGCGACGAGGGCGAAGTGCTCGCCATCCTCAGACGTGGCTTGAGCGAGGTCATCGGGACCTTCTTCTTTGAACGGCAGGGCGGCTTTGTCGTCGCGGATGAGAAGAAGTTTACCGAAAGGGTCTTTATCGCAAAGAATCTGACGCGGGGCTCTCAAAACGGAGATAAGGTCGTCGCCAAGATCAAATCGTACGACGGCCGCATGCCCATCGGCGAAATTACGGAAATTTTGGGGAAGAGCGGCGACTTTTTCATTGAAGAGGCCGCCCTCATCCGCGCCCATACGCTCAGAGAGAGTTTCCCCGAGGAAGTTCTGCGCGAGGGAGAAAAGCAGGCCAAAAGGGATCCCCTCTCCTCCCTTGACGGGCGGGAGGACTTTCGCAACATGCTCATCATCTCGGTGGACGGCGAGGCCACGCGGGACATCGACGACGCG
>CANQUY010000192.1 GCA_947627125.1 uncultured Clostridia bacterium | reverse complement strand
TGACCCGAAGAATCTCGCGGCGATTGTCCGTTGCCCGCCGCGTCATTCTGAGAAACGGAGAAAGAACGAAGTCCGACAATCTGACCCGAAGAATCTCGCGGCGTATGTCCGTTATGCATGCGGCGAGATGCTTCGGTACGGCTTCCGTGGACTGCGTTCATGCTCCCGTTCTCAGCATGACGCCGCACAACGTATTCCCGTGCGTTTTATGGAATCCTTCCCCTTCGACAACCTCAGGGTCAGGATGAGGACGGGGGACTGTGTTGGGGCCGCCGCGTCATTCTGAGAAACGGAGAAAGAACGAAGTCCGACGATCTGACCCGAAGAATCTCGCGGCGTATGTCCGTTATGCATGCGGCGAGATGCTTCGGGTCTGCTTCCGTAAACTGCGTTCATGCTCCCGTTCTCAGCATGACGCCGCACAACGGACTCCCGTGCGTTTTACGGGATCCTTCCCCTTCGACAAGCTCAGGGTCAGGATGAGCGCGGGGGGGGGACTGCGTTGGGGTCGCCGCGTCATTCTGAGAAACGGAGAAAGAACGAAGTCCGACGACTTGACCCGAAGAATCTCGCGGCGATTGTCCGTAATGCATGCGGCGAGATGCTTCGGGTCTGCTTCCGTAGACTGCGTTCATGCTCCCGTTCTCAGCATGACGCCGCCACAACGGGCTCCCGTGCGTTTTACGGGATCCTTCCCCTTCGACAAGCTCAGGGTCAGGATGAGCGGGAGGGCAGGATGACGTGATTCAGAACGTCCCCGCCCCCTACCTCCCTCCCCAAGGAGGGGGAATAGACTTTGTTCGGGGGAAAAATTGCAAAAAAAAAGCCGATGCTCCGTGAGGAGGGACTTCAGAAGTCGGCAAAGCGTATCTCTTTTCCCAACTTTTTGGCATAGCGCAGCGTGTAGGCTGTACCGCCCTTGTTCCGCGTGCAATAGGCAATGACGAGGCTCGCGTTTTCCACCATATAGCGGTCCCGCGCGTGGTAACAGCCGTTGCAATAGGAGGGAAAGAACACGATCTGTTCGTCGCACCATTCGAGAAGCCGCCGATACTTCTCCTGCGTTTCTTCGCCAAAGCTCCTCTCCTGCCCCACATAGGGAATGCAGGCAACGAGTTTGATCGGATATTTCCGCGCAAGAGCGACGAGGCAGTCGAGGGCGAGAAGATCGAACCCCCGCGCCATACCGCAGTAAAACGTGTCATAACCCTCGGAAATCGTTTCCTCGAGCATGTCGTAGAGGCGGTTGACGTCGATATTTGCGGGCAGATCTCTGTGGCCCGTCAGCGCACATTTCATACAATGGGACTCCTTCTCTCCAGCCCTCTGCCGCGCGGATATTTCTTGGGCGTGGGCTTGATTTTTTCGCAATACATCAACATTCTCGCGCCGTAGCCGTCCGGCAGTTCATAGCGCGTAAAGCCGCAGTTTTCTCCCCCCAACGTCCGCATGGCGGGGATCGCTTCGCGGAACTCCTCCTCGCTGTCCGACTTATAGGCGAGGAATTTTCCGCCGACCTTCACGAGGGGCAGGCAGTACTCGGAGAGGGTATTCATTCGGGCGACGGCCCTCGCAAAGCAGACGTCGAACCCCTCTCGGTACCCTTCCTGCATCCCGACTTCCTCGGCGCGGGCGTGCAGGACTTCTACATTCTTTAAATCCAGCTCCCGCACGGCGGCGCGGAGAAAGTCACACTTTTTTCCCGTGCTCTCGATCAGGGTGAGCCTGAGGTCCTCCCGCACGATCTTGAGGGGAATGGACGGGAACCCGGCTCCCGAGCCGACCTCGGCGCAGCGGGCATTTTCGGGGAGAAACCTCTCTCCCGCGAGGGAATCGAGGAAATGTTTGTGGAAAACTTCCTCCTCTTCGGTGACGGCGGTAAGATTGAACTTTGCATTATATGCAAGGAGCAGCGCATAGAACGCGCGGAATTGCTCCCTCTTTTCGCCGATTTTCCGCCTGCATGCCTCGAAATCTATCTCTTCCGTCCGCATACCCGAATTATAGCATACTTTTTTTTGAATATCAACTGTTTGTGAAAAACCTTCTCCCACTTTTTCCACAATGTGGAAAGCTCCGTTGAAAACTTCCCGCCGCTCCGCCGCTTTTCTCTCTCCCGCCCGTCGGGCGGAAATTTTCTTTCCACAGGGGCAAAGTTGTCCACGGCCTGTCCACAGAGTTTTTCACCCGTTTTCCACACCTCTTTCAGCGGAAGTTTTTTTGAAATCCTTCCGTTTTACTTGCAATATCTCTCCGTTTTTGCTATAATAGAGGAAGCAAAAAGGGACAGGCGGGGACTTGTCCACTTTTCCACAGGCCTTATTATTATTGATATTATTTTTTATTGATAGAAATATAACATCACACGGAGGGAAACGATGAAATTTGTCTGCGACGGAGCGACGCTTGCGGAAGCGGTCATGAAGGTCAGCAAGGCGTGTGCGGTGAGAACGACTGCGCCCGTCATGGAATGTATCAAGCTCGAGGCGAGCGGGGAGGAGATCACCCTCCTTGCGACGGACGGCGAGCTGGCCATTTCCAAGACGATCAAGGCCGAGATCTTTGAAGAGGGCGCGGTGTGCGTGCCCGGGAAGATCTTTGCCGACTATATCGGCAAGCTCACCGAGGAGGAAGTTTCCGTCGGCATGACGGACAAGGGGCTCGAGATCCGCTATAAGGAGGCATCTTCCTGCCTTCAGACGATCTCTGCGGCGGAGTTCCCCAAGCTCAACCTCGAGATCGGGGAAAACAGCGTTGCCCTCAAGCAGGGCGACCCGGATATATCCATCGGGGAGAAACCG
>CANQUY010000191.1 GCA_947627125.1 uncultured Clostridia bacterium | reverse complement strand
GTTCACCTTGCTGCTGATTTCATCGCGGGAGAACATGGGATCGCCCTCGATCTGATGGGTGTTGTATGCCGGGTGGGAGAGATCGAAGCCGGAGTCGAGCACGGCGACAGAGGTCCCCTTCCCCGTGTAAGGATTGCCGTCGGGATCCTTTGCGCTCTCGGAGTTGAAGATACCTGTTTCGTACACATCAACGTCGTTGACGATCGCGGAAACATCCGTCGTCCCCTCCGCCTCCTGCGGGTGGGAATAGGTTTCCGCAAGGGAAACGCTCTTGCAGTAACCCGCCCTCTCGAGCGTCAGAAAATTGCTGTATGTCATGGTGACCGCCAAGGCGTTTGCGATCGTGTTATAGCGGTATTCTACCCCCTTGATGAGCCCCTCGGACTGGAGCCTGCGGATGAGGTCGGTCTGCTCGAAGTTGATGCCCGCCTGCTTCTGCGAAGCCGCGGGGCTTGCGGCGTATTCGGCAAGGGAATACTTTGCGGAGAGCTCTTCGTCCGCAAGATAGCTGTCGATCAGGGCGTCCCCGTTGAGGGAGAGAATGGCGACCACCTCGTCCCCGTCCCGATAGCCTTGGTTCTCGATGAGATATTCCGCCTTGATGCGGGACATCTTCTCGTCGGCAGGAATGGTATAGTCGCTCTTGAGGATCTCGAGCTCGCCGCTCTCGTAGGCGCTGTCGTTCCCCTCCGTCTGCGCGTTGGAAGAATCGGGCGTGCACGCCGTTGCGGCGCCCGCTCCCATCACGCAAACCATAAGTATAGATAATAGTTTCTTGAGTTTCACGATCGTTTCCTCTTTGTTTTTTATTTGTTACATGAGCCAAAAGTACATGAGCAGGGCCACGAGCGAAAAGCTCGCAAGCACGATGAGCACGGGCGGCAGATAGTGGCCGAACGCGGCGCGGATGAGCGCCCAACGCTCCTTCCCCGTCATCTGCGGACGGTCTTTTTCCTCGGGGAGCTTCCCCGTCAGAGCCTCCATGCTGTACACCGTGTGCCCGTCGTCCACATACTTTACCTTAGGCTTCTTCTTTTTCTTCTTTTTCGGTTCCGTCTGCTGCGGGTGCTCCGTCGGTTGATTGGGCTCCGTCTGCTGCGGGAGTTCCGTCGGCTTCGCCGCTGTGTTTTCTTCTCTTTCCGGGGTGTCTTGCATTTTCCTCCGCTTCCTTTTCCGCCTGTATGCGGAGCTCTTCCTCATACATTGCGTCGTACTTGCCGAGATCGGACATGATCTCCTTGTTGTAGAGGTGGCATGCGACGAAGTGATTTTCCTCCGCCTCGAGATATTCGGGCTGGATCATGCGGCAAACATTCATACATTTGCTGCAACGGGTGTGGAACTTACAGCCGCGGGGAGGATTTGCGGGCGAGGGAATGTCCCCCTCGAGAATGATGCGGTTCATCTTCGCATCGGGATCGGGCACGGGAACTGCCGAGAAGAGCGCCTGCGTGTAAGGGTGCAGGGGACTTCTGAAGATATCCTCCGTCTTGCCGTGTTCCATGACGTTGCCGAGGTACATGACCACGATCTGGTCGGTAATGTACTTGACGACGGAGAGATCGTGCGAGATGAACACATAGGTGAGCCCCATTCTCTCCTGCAGGTCCTTCAGAAGGTTGATGATCTGCGCCTGAATGGAAACGTCGAGGGCGGAAACGGGCTCGTCGCAGATGACGAGCTTGGGCTTCACTGCGAGCGCCCTTGCGATACAGATACGCTGGCGCTGGCCGCCCGAGAACTCATGGGGATATCTGTCGTAATATTGGGGCTGGAGGCCGCACTGCTTCATCACGCCGAGGACGTAATCGTGCACTTCCTCCTTCGGAACGATATGATGGACCTTGACGGCCTCTGCAATGATGGAACCGACGGTCATGCGGGGCGGAAGGCTCGAGTACGGGTCCTGAAAGATGAGCTGGATATCTGTTCTGTACTTTCTCAGCTCCCCCTTCTTGAGTTTGGAGAGCTCCGCGCCCTCGAACCAAACGTCGCCGCCGTCCACTTCGTAAAGGCGGAGGATCGTTCTGCCGAGCGTCGTCTTGCCGCAGCCCGATTCCCCCACCACGCCGATGGCGGTGCCGCGCTCGACCTCGAAACTGACGTCATCCACGGCATGCAGGAATTTCACGGGCTTTCCGAAGAAATTTCTCTTGATCGGGAAGTACTTTTTGAGATGGGAAACGCGAAGGATCACGGGATCCTGCTCCTCGGGCTCTGCGGGAACCTCCGCCGCCGCGACTTCGGCAAGCGGGAGCTCTTGGGGCTCCTCTTCGTCCTCCGAGATCTCCTTTTTGGACCAGAGCGCAAACACGACCGCACCTGCGATGATGACGGCGAGCGCGATGGCCATGACGGTGATACAGGCGATGACAGAGCCGCCCGCAAAACCGGATAGAATCAAATTCTGGAATGTCATATTTGCCGTCACTCCTTTGCGTAGAGGTAGCAGGCCACGGAATGTGTTTCGCTCACCTTGAATTCTTCGGGATATTCACCGTCGCAGCGCGCCATGCACTTCGTACAGCGGTTGCGGAAATAGCAGTGATTGGGAAGATTGATGGGATTGGGGACCTGCCCCGGAATGGAATAGAGCGGCTCTTTCGTGTTGGAATCGATGAGCGGCTTGCTCTTCTGAAGCCCGATGGTGTACGGGTGGAGCGGGTTTTTGAAGATCTCCCGCACCGTTCCCCTCTCGATGACCCTGCCCGCGTACATGACGACGACTTCGTCCGCCATTTCGGCAATGACGCCGAGGTCATGGGTGATGAGCATGATGGAGCACCCTTCCTGCCTTTGCAGATCGCGCAGAAGTTCGAGGATCTGCGCCTGAATGGTCACGTCGAGCGCCGTCGTCGGCTCATCGGCGAT
>CANQUY010000190.1 GCA_947627125.1 uncultured Clostridia bacterium | reverse complement strand
GGGCGAGAGAATCTCGCTCTAAGAACGGAAGTCCGTAAGTTTACGAGATCCCCTCGCTACGCTCGGGATGAGGACGGGCTGCGGCGTCATGCTGAGAAGGGGAGTATAACGAAGTCTTTGGGAGCCGTACCGAAGCATCTCGCCGTATTGTGTGTATACGCCCCGCGAGATTCTTCGGGTTAGTGTCCGTCCTTTCGTCTTTCTCTCGTTCTCAGAATGACGCGGGGCTGGTTCCGTTGGTCTACGAGATCCGCTCGGCTGCGCCTCGGGATGAGGGGAGAAACCACCCTCGGGATGAGGACGGGGGCTGTTCTCCGTTGGGGCGGCGTCATGCTGAGAAGGGGAGTATGAACGCAGTCAATGAAAGCCGTACCGAAGCATCTCGCCGCAAAGTAGTCCGTATACGCCCCGCGAGATTCTTCGGTTAGTGTCCGTACTTTCGTCCTTCTCCCGTTCTCAGAATGACGCGGGGCTGCTGCCGTCGAACTCGTTCCTCATTCCGAGCCCCGAAGGGGCGAGAGAATCTCGCTCTAAGAACGGAAGTCCGTAAGTTTACGAGATCCCCTCGCTACGCTACTTCGCGCTACGCGCTTGTGCCGCGCTTAGACGCAAATAGAACGCGCGCGGGGCGGGATGAGGGCGGGAACGTCTTGCTCCCGTGTAGGCGGCGTCATGCTGAGAAGGGGAGTATGAACGCAGTCTATGGAAGCTGTACCGAAGCATCTCGCCGCAAAGTATGTACACGCTCCGCGAGATTCTTCGGGTTAGTTTCCGTTCTCTCGTTCAACGTCCGTTTCTCAGAATGACGCGGGGCGGGTTAGTTTTCGTCCTTCTCTCGTTCTCAGAATGACGCGGGGGTCCAATTTTTAATTTTTAATTTTCAATTTTAAATTTTCCTGTTTTCCCGTTGACAAAACAGCGAGAATCTTGTATAATCATAATGACAATGCCTATATCTGTCCTTTTTTGGAGGACAGTGCAAGGATAGACGTCGAAAATTTCATCAGAGGAGGCAGTCATTATGGCAAACTATGGCAGCCTGCTCCTTGCGATGAGCGCCGGCGGTTGGATCGGGCTCATAGTCGCAGCGCTTGTCGTCGGCGCGGGGATCGCAGTCCTCGTCACATGGCAGGTACTCAAAAAAGTTTCCCAAACAAGGTCAGAAAAGAAACTCGACGCAACCGAAAAGCAGGTCGAGGAGATGTTGCAGAAGGCAGATCTCGAGATCAAGCAGCGTCAGAAGGAAGCAATTTTAGAGGCAAAGGAACAGGATCTGAAGAGAAGAAACGAATTTGAACAGGAGATGAAGGAGAAGCGCGCCGAGCAAAAGCGCGTGGAGGACCGTCTCAACCGTCAGGAGGACTTGCTCGAAAAGAGAGAAACGGAAATTTCCCGCAAGGAGCAGTCCCTTGAAGCGCAGAAGAATAACTGGACCAAGAAGAACGAGGAGATCCAGAAGGTGCAGGAGCAGGTTTCCCGCCAGCATGAACTCATGCTCCAGGAGCTCGAAAAGGTTTCCCAGCTCACCAAGGAAGAGGCCAAAAAGCAGCTCACCGAGGAGATCTTGGACGAAACGAGGCACGATCTTGCAGTGCAGGTCCGCAATCTCGAACAGCAGGCGAAGGACGAGGCGGATATGAATGCCAAGAACATTCTCACCCTCGCCATCCAGCGCTGTGCTTCCGACCATGCGTCGGAAACCACCGTTTCCGTCGTCCCTCTCCCCAATGACGACATGAAGGCCCGCATCATTGGCCGCGAGGGCAGGAATATCCGCGCCATCGAGAACGCCACGGGCATCGAACTCATCATCGACGACACGCCCGAAGTCGTCATCCTTTCGGGCTTCGACCCCGTCCGCAGAGAGATCGCACGGCTCACGCTCGAGCGGCTCATCGCCGACGGCCGCATCCATCCCGCCCGCATCGAGGAGACGGTGGAAAAGGTCACAAAGGAACTCGACCAGCAGATCAAGGCCGCGGGCGAGAACGCCATGTTCGAAGTCGGCATCTTCGGTCTGCATTCCGAGATCATCAAGCTCCTCGGCCGCCTCAAATTCAGGACAAGCTACGGCCAGAACGTCTACCGCCACTCCATCGAAGTCGCCCAGCTCGCAGGGCTCATGGCGCAGGAGCTGGGGCTCGACGTCAACTTTGCAAAGCGCGCGGGTCTGCTTCACGATATCGGCAAGGCCGTCGATCATGAACAGGAGGGCACGCATATCCAGCTCGGCGCGGACGTCGCGAAGAAATATAAAGAGAACGCGATGATCGTCAACGCCATCATGGCGCACCACGGAGATGTGGAGCCCAAGACGATGGAAGCCGTACTCGTGCAGGCTGCGGACGCTGTGTCGGGTTCCCGCCCGGGCGCAAGACGTGAAACGGGAACGGGCTACTTCAAGCGGCTCGAAAAGCTCGAGGAGATCGGCGCAAGTTTCAAGGGCGTAGACAAGTGCTATGCGATACAGGCGGGCCGCGAGATCCGCATCATCGTTAAACCCGAGCAGGTGGACGATACGCAGGCTGTGTTCCTCGCCAAGGACATCGCCAAGAAGATCGAGAGCGAGCTCGAATACCCCGGGCAGATCAAGGTCAACGTCATCCGCGAATTCCGCAGCGTGGAATACGCAAAATAATCCCCAAAACCCAAAAGGACCCCTCGCGGGTCCTTTTTGTTTATATGCTGTCCCTTTTAGGGAACCCGAGGGGGCGAAGGCCCGCGCTCCTGCCCGCTTATCCTGCCCCGCGCGCTTGCCTGTGCCCCCCGCGCTCATTCTGAGCGTAGCGAAGAATCCCATTAAACGCACGGTAGCCCGTGTAGGTGGCGTCATGCTGAGAAGGGGAGTAAGAACGGAGTCTACGGGAGCTATACCGAA
>CANQUY010000189.1 GCA_947627125.1 uncultured Clostridia bacterium | reverse complement strand
GCCCGCGATGTAAGAAGCCGCGAGCGCCCCCAAGACGCAGGCGGGGATCTCCACCGCCCCCGAGAGCGACGAAAATGCAAAGCTCTTCACGGCAGAGAGCCCCTTCGCGCGGAGCGGAAAGGCAATGCACAGCCCCTCGGGGAAGTTCTGGATCCCGATCCCGAGGGCGAGGAGAAAGGCAGAGAGCACGGCATGTTCCCCTCCCGCAACGGCAAAGGCAACGCCCACCGCCATGCCCTCTGGGATATTGTGCAGCGTGACGGCCAAAAAGAGCAGGGCATTCTTCTCATCTCCCAATTTCGTCCCCCTTTTCTTTCGCCGCATGAGAAGGACATCGCTCACGATAATGAACCCGCCGCCGAGGAAAAAACCGAGCGTAACCGTCACATAACTCGGCAAAAATCCCTCATAGTCAAGAGCGGGAAGGAGCAGGGAGAAGAAGGACGCGGCGATCATGATCCCCGCCGCCGCCCCGTTCATGAGGGTGAGGAGGGCGGGCTTCACCCCTTTTGAGAAAAAGACGAGGGACGCGCCGAGCGTCGTCAAAGAAAAGAGCATCAGCGAGGCGAGAACGGCCTGCTGCCACTGTGCAAGGGATAAAAACCACTGCATATGCAGGACCTCCGAGGGTGTTTCATGGGTACAGTCACTGCATTTTATGAAAGAGCGGCATTCCGCGTGCAACAAATTTTTTCACAATATTTTCAAAATCGGTCTTGACAAGAAAAAAGGTCGGCGGTATAATGGAAGAAAGTTATAAATTGGGGGGAAGATTTTTTATGGCAGCACTCGGCATCATTACATTGGTGTTGACGGGATTCATGATCGTGTACTATTGCTACATTGCAAATCACACGGAAGAACATGACGTTTCCTTCTTCATCAGCGTAGGTCTTATTTCCATGGTCATGAACCTTTTCACGAACGGCGGCGGCATTTTCGGCCTCGCTTGGCTGTACCTCGTCATCGCGGTCGTGTTCCTCGGCGTAGGTTGGCTCGTTGACCTCGAAGATTCCATCGGATTTTACACATCCATCGGCCCTTGGTTTGAATCCACGTTTACGAACACGGCGCTCATCGGTTGGCAGATCCTCTCCTTTGTGCTCTTCCCCGTCGGCGCAGCGCTCTACTTCGTGAATTACAACGGCAACAACGCCCTCGCAAAGTCCTGCGGCAGAGCGGCATGGTTCGGTTTCCTGTGCGTGCTCCTGCTCCTTTGGGCGATCCTCGGCCTCGTGCTCTGATCGGAAAAAAAATCATCCGTCCTCGCAAAAGGGCGGATTTTTTTATTCTCGAAAGGGGCTCGGAGGCGGTGGATGCATGCGAGGCAGAATGAGCGCACGGGCCCGAACGCAGTCATGCCCCCTCCTTGGGGAGGGGGTAGGGGGCGGGGACATTCTCACCCCCACCGCAGCGGCCAAATTTCATGCTGTTTTCGCATTTTCGTCATATAAGTGTGTTATTTTTAAAAGAAAGGAGATATCTCTATGAAAAAATATTTTTGGATCCCCCTGCTTTTCGGCATTCTGCTCTTTGCAGGCTGTACGCCGAATACGGGAAACAACGGCTTTGTCAACCCCGGGGACAATCTCGGGGGCGGCGGCATTGTTGAAAACGCACCCGAGGCGACCGATTCCGAGAATATGGAAAACGCCAACCAGACGGCAGGCGAAACGGAAAAGGGCGGGGAAGTCCCCGAAGGCGCGATCCCGCTCACGAAAACGGGAAAGATCACGGAGAGCGGCGACTATCTCATCACGGGCTCCCTCGAGGGAAAAATCAGCGTAAAAGCGGAACATGTATGCCTGTTTTTGAGCGGCGCGGCCCTCTCTTCCGCCGATGATAAGGTCATCACGAGCGATTATGACCTCACGCTCACCCTTCTCGGCGAGAATTCTGCCGAAACGACCGCTTCTGCCACCAATACCATCACCTGCGACGGGGCGCTCGTCATCAACGGGAACGGGAGCCTCACCGTGAAATCGACCAAAAATGCGATCAAGGCGAACACGATCTCCGTCACCGAAGCGACGCTCGACATTCAATCGGACGGCGACGGGCTCCATGCCGAGATCGACGCCTACGACGACCTCACGTCTGCCCCCGCTTTCTCCTATGAGGACGGCGGCTGGGTGAAGCTCGACGGCGCGTTTGTCACCGTGAACGCGGGCGACGACGGTATTCAGGCGGATACCTTTGTCCTCATCAAGGGAGAGGGGAAACTCGACGTCACGACGAACGGCGGAGCGCCGCAGACGATCACCGAATCTTCCTCCGACAATGGGGACGGCAAGGGCGTCAAGGCGGGCGCGATCGACTGGGGCGCAGACGGAAACGAGATCATATCCGAAGAATATTTTATCGGGATCGAGGGCGGCGAGGTCCATATCAACGCCAACGACGACGCCATTCATTCAGACGGCAAGATCGAAATTTCGGGCGGCGAGCTCGACATTGCCTCGGGGGACGACGGCGTCCATGCGGAGGTCCTTCTCACCGTCACGGGCGGGGAAATTTCCGTCACAAAGTGCTACGAGGGGCTCGAGGCCGCCAAGGTGGAGATCTCGGGCGGAAAGATCTCGGTGGTTTCCGTTGATGACGGCATCAACGCCGCCGACGGCACCACGCTCCCGATGGGGCAGGCGAATTCAAACTGCCACATCATCATTTCGGGCGGGGATATCGAGGTCAGCGCAGAGGGCGACGGCGTGGACTCCAACGGCTCCATCCGCATGACGGGTGGCACGCTCGTCGTGTTCGGCCCGACCAGGGACGGCAATGCGGCGCTCGACGCGGACGGCGGGATCTTGGTGGACGGCGGATATCTCTTTGCCGTCGGCCCCATCGGCATGGTGGAAACGCCCGCGAGCAATTCCAAACAAAATACGCTTTCCTATGCGC
>CANQUY010000188.1 GCA_947627125.1 uncultured Clostridia bacterium | reverse complement strand
ACGATAGTAGGACGAGAGAACGGGACCTAACCCGAAGAATCTCGCGGGGCGGTGATGATAGTGCGGCGAGATGCTTCGGTACAGCTCCCGTAGACTTCGTTCTCACTCCCCTTCTCAGCATGACGCCGCCACCCCGCCCTCATCCCGAGGCGGCCGAACACGCTCCCGCCCTCATCCCGAGCGTAGCGAGCGGATCCCGTAGGCCTACGGACCCAGCCCCGCGTCATTCTGAGAAACGGAGAATAAACGAAGTCATAAGAACTTAACCCGAAGAATCTCGCGGGGCGGTGTTGATTGTGCGGCGAGATGCTTCGGTTCAGCTCCCGTAGACTTCGTTTCACTCCTCTTCTCAGCATGACGCCGCCACCCCGCCCTCATCCCGAGGCGGCCGAACACGCTCCCGCCCTCATCCCGAGCATAGCGAGTGGATCTTGTAGGCCTACGGACCCAGCCCCGCGTCATTCTGAGAAACGGACATTGAACGAAGTCATAAGGACCTAACCCGAAGAATCTCGCGGGGCGGTGATGATAGTGCGGCGAGATGCTTCGGTATAGCTCCCGTAAACTGCGTTCCGCTCCCCTTCTCAGCATGACGCCGCACCTACAGGCTCCCGTGCGTTTTATGAGAGCCTTCCCCTTCGGCTACGAGGTCAGGATGAGCGGGCGGGAGCGCGCAGGACAAAATGACGCGGCGGGGAATCGTAGGATTCCCCGCCGCGAAAAAATGTCAAACGATAAAACCTTATTCAACCTTGAAATGCCACTTCAAATAGTAATTATTTCTTAAATATCATCACCGTAAAGCTGTGCGGAGGAAGGGTCAGAGAGGCGGGAGCGGTGGGCGCGATCTCCTCGGGAGAAATGAGCGTCGGCTGTTCGATCGTGTTATATTCCTCCAATTTTCCCTCAAGACGGATGATCCGCGTCAATGCGCCGAAGTCAACGTCCCCCTCGATCTCCGCCTCGGCCTCGATATCGTTTGCGTTAACTGCCTTTACAAAATAAGTGCCGTCCCGTTCGGTCACGGAGGCGTAGATCCCCTTCTCGTCCGCCGTCGTCTTGAAGGACCAATCGCCCGTGTACTGGCTGTAGAGAAGCTGCACATAGTAGCTTGCCGAGCCGTAGGCGCTCTTTCCGTCGAACCAGATCATATTCGGGCACCATTCCGTGTAGCCGAGGCGGCCGAACAGCGGGGCGAAGGACTTCATGATGACGACGTCCGCGTTCCGCTCCATGCCCGTCATGAACGCCGCTTCCGCAAGCGCACCCTCCCAACAGTTGGACTGCGGGGCGTTGAATCCCGCCGCTCCCGACCCCGGCACATGGGCGGCATATTCGCCCGCATACACCGTCCCGAGGCGGGGATAGCCGTCGTACACGTCGACATGGTCATACAGCCACTGCGGCGGAACATAGAAGTGCTCGTCGGAAACGTACACAAAATTGGGATTTTTTTGAAGGTTCTCCCGCGTCCACTTCCAAGCGTCGCGGTGGGAATCGGTGTCCACGGTGGGTCCCACAGTGCCTACGATCTTGAGATCGGGGTATCTCTCGTGGATCCTCTTCTCAAAGAGCTCAAACCGCCTGTAAAATTCGTTGGGAGCGGGCTTCCCTGTATCCTTCTGCACGGGCGAGGCCTCCCACTGTTCATTGCCGACACCGAGCATCTCGAGGTTGAAGGGCTCGGGGTGGCCCATTTCCGCCCTCACCTTGCCCCATACGGTGTCCGTGCCGCCGTTGGCGAACTCCACAACGTCGAGAGCCTCCTGAATGTAGGTTTCGAGTTCGGGGTCATCGACGGGAACAAATTCGGTGGACATATATTGGCAGGCGATCCCGACAGATACGACGGGGAGCGGCTTTGCGCCCAAGTATTCGGCGAGGCGGAAATACTCATAGTACCCAATACCGAGCGTTTGGCCGTAGTGGGAATAGGCAGAACGCCAGCCCGTTTCGGGGCCCGTTGCATGCACCGCCCAGCGGTTCCAATTTTGCTTTCTCCGCTCGACGGGACCCACAGAATTCTTCCATAAGTAGCGATTTTTGAGATCGTTGCCCTCGACGACGCACCCGCCGGGGAAGCGCAGAAAGCCGGGGTTCATGGCCTTCATCAGCTCGACGAGATCCCGTCTGAACACGCCCAAAACGGCGTTTTCGGGCATCATGGAGAAGGCGTCCGCATGGATCGTCCCCGCCTTTTCGAGGAGAAAGCGGAATTGGGCGCGCTCGGCATTCTCTTTTGCCTTGACGGTGAAGGAATATTTGTGCCACTTGCCGTCGGTGATGAGTTTCACCCGCCGCCCCATGAGCATGACTTCCGCCCCGAACACGCCCACACGCACGGCCCCGCGATAGTCGTATGAACGGGCATAGAAGGAAATTTTATAGCTGTGTCCCTTGGTGAGGTAGATGCCGTCGTAGGCCTTGTTGGAAACGCCTGCGCCGTCCTCCTTGGTTTCAATGCGGAGGTAGTGCGGATTCTCGGGGAAGAGGGCCCTGTCCGTCTTGATTTTGAGCGATAAGTGCGCATTTTTGGGGTAACGATCCCAGCCGTAGCCGCCGTCCTCTTCCACAATGTAATGGTCCCATTCGCCGTGAACGTCCTTGGCCTCGAAGTTGCGGTTCTCGAGCATTTCGGCATAGAGGCCGCCGTCAAGATCGTAGTTGAGGTCCTCAAAAAAGAGCCCCACGCCGCCCGACGTCACGGGCACCTTGCCCTCTTGCGTGAATTTGATCTTCATTGCAAGCTCCCTTGGAAATTTTTTCTTGATTATAGCACAATCCCTTTTCTCCGTCAACCGTTTGAGCCCCGCTCCTCCCGCGCCCGCGTCATTCTGAGAACGAGAGCAGGACGAGAGGACGGGGACTAATCCGCCCCGCGCGCATTCTTGTTGCACTAAGCGCGGCACGAGCGCGTAGCGCGACGT
>CANQUY010000187.1 GCA_947627125.1 uncultured Clostridia bacterium | reverse complement strand
CTGTTCCTCTGTGAATCTGCCGTAGTGCCCGAGCGCTTTCTCCCACGCCTCGTTGGGGGTAAGACCCTTCTTGATGAAATCGGTCATCTTGCCGAGCGAAACGAATTCATAGCCGATCACTTGATCGTCCTTGTCGAGGGCAAGACGGGTGACGTAGCCCTCCGCCATTTCGAGATAGCGGACGCCTTTTTTTGCCGTGCCGTACATGGTGCCGACCTGCGAACGGAGCCCCTTGCCGAGGTCCTCGAGCCCTGCGCCCACGACGAGCCCGTCGTCCGAAAAGGCCGACTGCGTTCTGCCGTACACGATCTGCAGGAACAGTTCGCGCATGGCGGTGTTGATGGCGTCGCACACAAGGTCGGTGTTGAGAGCCTCCAAAATCGTCTTATGGGGCAGAATTTCCGCCGCCATGGCCGCCGAATGGGTCATGCCTGAACAGCCGATCGTTTCGACGAGGGCCTCTTCGATGACGCCCTTTTTGACGTTGAGGGTCAGCTTGCATGCGCCCTGCTGCGGTGCGCACCAGCCCACGCCGTGCGTGAAGCCGCTGATGTCGGTGATCTGCTTTGCGCAGACCCATTTGCCCTCTTCGGGAATGGGAGCGGGGTCGTGCCACGGCCCCTTGGCAATGCAGGTCATCTCTTCCACTTCGCGTGAATATTGCATTGATGATTCCTCCATGAAAAATTTTCCGTTTGGATTACAAATTCCATTTTACCATAAAATTCCATAGGTTGCAAGGGGAGAAGCGCAAAAATTAGGCCGAAAAATCGAAAATTTACGTCGGCGGGAGGGGAAGGGTGAACGTCCCCGCCTCGCTTCCCCTCTTAGGGGAAGTACCCGCGCAGCGGGGGATAGGGTTTCAAACCCCTCAGTCACTGCGTGACAGCTCCCCTAAGAGGGGAAGCGAGGGGGCGGCGCGGCGTCATGCTGAGAACGGGAGTGGAACGCAGTCTACGGTAGCCGTACCGAAGCATCTCGCCGCTTTCGTAATCCGTATACGCCCCGCGAGATTCTTCGGGTCAGTTCCCGTTCTCTCGTCCCGCTCCCTTTCTCAGAATGACGCGGGCGCAGGCTGAGCGGGCTGGGTTCTCCTGCTCATTCTGAGGGAGTGAAGCGACCGAAGAATCCCATTGAACGAAGTCCGTTGGTTTTATGGGATCCTTCGCTGCGCTCAGGATGAGCGCGGAGGCGAATATTCGTATAAAAGAATAAAATCTTTGGGTGAGAATTTTTTGAATTATAACTTATATTTATACCTGCTCAAAAAATTTCTTATATTATTGCGGAATTTCGGTGGCACAATTCGGTTGTGTTTTACGATAGGATATGATATAATCAAGGCATTCTTAATAAATATATGCATTTTTATGCAAAAAGAAGGAGTTTTTTGTATGAAGAAGTTCAAAACGACCCTGCTCGTGCTTCTTGCAACGCTCTGCCTCGTATTCGGCATGGCGTTGGCCGCCTGCGGCGGCGATGGCGGCGGCACGGGCACAGGCAACGAGGGTGAGGGCGGCAACAACACCGAAGTAAAGACCCACACTGTCACGTTTGACCTCGCGGGCGGTTCGCTCGAAAAGGGCGATCCCATCACCGTGGAGGACGGCAGCAGCCTCTCCGCCGCATTGCAGGCGTATGCCCCCAAGCGGGACGGCTATGAGTTCGGCAAGTGGACGATGAACGGCGCGGACGTCACGGCGGACACCAAGATGCCCGCGGAGGACGTCACCGTCACGGCGGTATGGAAATCTCCCGTCACCATCACCGTCTATAAGCTCGATTTCGAGCACTACGACGTCTATGACGGCGGCACGGCGCAGACGGTCTATGCCTATGCGGGCGAAACGTTCTCCGCCGCCGACTATCTCCCCGAGCACTATACGCTCAACGAGGAGGATTCGGACGATACGGTCACCGTTCCCGCAGAGGGCGCATCTGCGCTCAACGTCTATGCGGATCCCGTGTATACCCGCTATACCGACGTCTTTGAGAGCACGGACTATCTCTATTCGCTCGAAGCGGAGGAGGGCGTTCTGTACCTCGACCGTATCGGCATGGAAGGGGGCAGAAAGAAGAGCAGTACATACGACCCCAAAACGGGCGCGTTCGCCTTCACGACGGACGGCGAGGACGCCTTTGTGCTCGAGGGCGTTATCACGGGCGAAAAATTCTATTACTATCGCGACACGATCAACAGGACCTTTGCCGACTATCTCGAAACGGATGCAACGCTCGATATCGTTTCAAAGGACAGAGTGACCTACACTTCCGCGGACGGAACGACCGAAAACGGCTCCTATTCCGTTGACGCCGAGGGCGGAAAGTACCTCTTCACGCCCGAAAACGGGGAGCCCAAGGCGTTCGTCCTCATTGAAGTTGCGGGCATTCTCTACTTCCGCATGGATGACGGCATCGAGGGCTGGTATCTCTACGACGGCGAGCTCGAGGGCGGCGGCTGGTCGCTGCTCTACTTCGACGGCTTCGGCGTTGCCACGGTCGCCGAGGATACGGGCGAAGCGGGCGACACCGACTATGTCTACAACGGCAACGGCATTGTCGACCTCTATGACCTCGGCCTCGTCAAACTGACCGAGGGCGAACACGAGGACGTCGGCGGCCACCCGGTCAAGGGCACCTTTGCGCAGTCGGACGGCTACGAGGGCGAATATATCTATGAGAAGAGTGCATACAGGACGGAAATTCTCACGCTCGACGGCTTCGGCGGCGCAACATGGAGCGTGAATGTTGAGGGAGAGGAGGACACCGTCGGTACATATACGATCAAGGCGGACGAATCCTGGCTTATCAACGGCTACGATTTCTATTACGGTTATATCGTCGGCCCCTATGGCGACGTCAACGAATATATCGTCTATACGACGTCGGAGGGCTCCACCACCTATCTGTACGGCGAGGATGTCGATGAGGACGGCTTCACATATAATACATTTGAGGAATATAAATCGTCAAATTTCTCTGTGGAACCCGGTGTGCACGAGGTGACAGGCAACTTCAC
>CANQUY010000186.1 GCA_947627125.1 uncultured Clostridia bacterium | reverse complement strand
GCGCCGTTCTGACGGGACGCATTTTTGAACAGAGCACGGGAGAAAGGCTCTTTAACCACATTTTCGGCATTTTTACCGCGCTCATGGGCTTCTTGATGTTCCTCGTCGCCCTCGCGGGGCTTGCTCTGCCCATTTTGCCCATGTTCATGGAGGGCGGATTCCTCGATAGTATCCCGTCCATTGTCACGGGCCACGCGCTTGACTTCTTCCTCATTGCGCTTTGCCTTGTGACGCTGCGCGCAGGGTGCAGGCTCGGCGTGCTGAAGGGGCTCAACTTCCTCCTCACGCTCGTGATCACGCTCGGCTCCTTCTTCGGCTTCTTCCTGCTCTTCTCGCAGGTGAGCGGCGGCGTTGCGTTTGCCATGGTTGTCGGCGGCTGGTTCGGGCCCACAGGCCTCTCCGCTGCCATTCTCGGCTGTCTGATTTTGACTTTCTTCTTCTCCGTCCTCGTGTTCGTGGGGGCAATGTTCCTGTCGAAGTTTTTGGACGGCCTCATCCGGACGGCGAACACCAACGTGGCCGTCGCGATCCCCGACGCATTGGTCCTCGGCGCCCTGTATCTCACGGCGTTCATTCTGGTAGTTCTCGGGATCCAGGCGCTCTTCGGGGCCCTCGCGGGCGGGAACTTCTTGGGCTCGATCGTGGAAAATCTGAACCTCGGCGTCGATTCCATCGTCGAAAGTGTCGGCGATATCGACGCGTCCATCGCCGAATTCGGGCAGAAACTTGCAAACTTTGCAATGTCCTCGCCCATCTCGGCGGGGCTCTATGTGGGCAATCCGTTTATCGGGGGAGAGGCGACTGCGTCCCTCCTCGGCGGGCTTCTCTCTGCGCATCCGTTCCTCTGACAGAGGATAACTTGTCGGAATCGGGATATAATGAATAGCAGAATATGCTTGACAAACGTACCCATCTTCTGCTATCCCGTATCGCGGAACTCTGCGACGGCGGAAGCTATAAAGTCGTCGAAGAAAAGGAGCTCCTCGCCTGCTTCCCCCCGAAACTGAAAACGGACGGGGAGGGGCTCGTCCACATGCTGCGCTTCCTCTCCGAGCACGGCTATATTGATATCAGATATGCGGAGGAGGGGGTGTATTGCCTTTCGCCCCTGCCCGAGGGCAGAATGTACGACGAGAGAATGAAGCGGGAGAGGACGGAAACCAGAAAGAGGCGGCTGTCTTTGTTCGTGTTTACCCTCCTCGGCGCGTTTGCGGGTGCGTTTGCGGGCGCGGGGCTTGCGATCTCGCTCCTTGCGGGGGGCGTATGATCAGCGACACATTGAATAAACGCGAGGATGCGGTGATGAACGCCGTTTTCACGCTGTCGGCGGGGCGGGAGAGATTGATTGCCGCCCCGTATGATATTTTATCCCTCCTTCCGCCCAAAATGAAGTTCGACGAGGAGAAGCTCGCGCGGGTCCTCAGGGACTTGGGGCTCGACGGTTACTTTGAACTCATCGAGTCGGACAGAAAGGGGGAGCGGGTGTATGTTCTGCACCTCACCGCCCGCGGCATGAACTATCGGCGGCAGGACAGCCAGCTGAAGCGGAGCGTGTGGTTTCGCTGGGGCGTCGCGGCGATCGGCGCGGTCATCACCGCCCTCATCGGCATGCTCTTGCGGTTGATCTTCCGGTGAAGCGGACCCGCCTTGCTTCCCCTCTTAGGGGAAGTACCCGCGTAGCGGGGGATAGGGTTCAAACCCCTCAGTCACGGCAAGGGCAGCCGTGCCAGCTCCCCTACAAGGGGAGCCAAGGGTCCGTCCTCGCCCGAACGCAGTCATGCCCCCCGCCCGCGTCATTCTGAGAAACGGAGATCGTACGAAGTCCGATGAATTGACCCGAAGAATCTCGCGGGGCGTTTACGGGCCATTCCCAATCATCTCCCACCACAATTTTTAATTTATAATTTTCAATTTTGAATTTCCCATGGAACATCATGATTTCATCTTAAAATCCCCATTTCAGCCGACGGGGGACCAGCCCGAGGCCATTCAATCCCTCACGGAGGGGGTCCTTGACGGCGTTCGCACACAGGTGCTCGTCGGCGTCACGGGCAGCGGCAAGACGTTCACCATGGCAAACGTCATCAAGAACGTCGGCCGTCCCACTCTCGTCATTGCCCACAATAAGACGCTCGCCGCCCAGCTCTGCAACGAGTTCCGCGCCTTTTTCCCCGAAAACAGGGTGGAATTCTTCGTTTCCTACTACGATTACTACCAGCCCGAGAGCTATATCCCCTCGACTGACACCTATATCGAGAAGGACCTCTCGATGAACGACGAGATCGACAAGCTCCGCAACGCCGCCACCTGTTCCTTGGGGGAAAGGGACGACGTCATCGTGGTTTCGTCCGTTTCCTGTATCTACGGTCTTGGCGCGCCCGAAGAGTTCTTCCGCCTCGGCGTTTCCATGCGCCCGGGGCAGACCATGTCGCGGGAGGAGCTCTTATCCCGCCTCGTCGATATCCACTATGCGAGAAACGATATCGACTTCAAGCGTTCCACCTTCCGCGTGAGAGGGGACATTGTGGAGATCTTTCCCGCCTCCAATTCCGAGGTCGCCATCCGCGTGGAATTCTTCGGCGAGGAGATCGACCGCATCTCCGAGGAGGACGTCACGACGGGGAAAATTCTTTCCGAGCTCAAGCACGCCGTCATCTTTCCCGCGAGCCACTATGCCGTGGGGAGCGAAAAGCTCCTGTCCGCCCTCTCCATGATCGAACAGGACTTGGACGGCGAAGTGAAAGCGTTTGAGGATGCGGGCAAACTCCTCGAGGCCCAGCGGCTCCGCCAGAGGACGGAGCACGACCTTGAAATGATGCGGGAGATCGGCTACTGCTCGGGCATTGAAAATTACTCCCGCTACTTCGACGGAAGATCCCCCGGCCAGCCTTCCTTCACCCTGCTCGACTACTTTCCGCCCGATTTCCTCGTCTTTATCGACGAGAGCCACATGACCATTCCGCAGATCCGCGCCATGTACAACGGCGACAGGGCGAGAAAGATCAATCTCGTCGATTACGGCTTCCGCATGAAGTC
>CANQUY010000185.1 GCA_947627125.1 uncultured Clostridia bacterium | reverse complement strand
TTACGAGATCCGCTCGCTTCGCTCGGGATGAGGGTGGACCCTGTGCCCCCGCGCGCTCACCATGACGTGATTGGGAACGGCTGGGTGGCGGCGTCATGCTGAGAAGAAGAGTAAAACGCAGTCAGCGGAGGCCCTACCGAAGCATCTCGCCGCATAGAAACCGCCCCGCGAGATTCTTCGGGTTAGTTCCCATCCTCTCGTCCCACTCCGTTTCTCAGAATGACGCGGGGCGCAGGGGCGGACTTCGTTTGAGGGGATTCTTCGCTTCGCTCAGAATGAGCGATGCCATATGCTCAGAATGCGCGCGGGGCAGTATGAGCACCTGTGGTGCGTGCCGTTCCCAATTCTCTCCCACCACAATTTTTCATTTTTAATTTTTAATTCTCTTCAATCCTCTCCGTGTTTTTCTTTACAAAACGGAGAATTTTCTCTATAATAGGGAGTATGGAACCCGTAATTGCAATCGTTGGGCGCCCCAATGTGGGGAAAAGCACCTTCTTCAATAAAGTGGCGGGCAGAAAGATCGCCATCACCGAGAACCGTCCCGGTGTCACGCGCGACCGCATCACCGCCTCCTGCGAGTGGCGCGGCAGGCCTTTCACCCTCATCGATACGGGCGGGATCGAGCTCAAATCGGACGATATCATGTGGAAACAGATCGCCCTGCAGGCTCAGCTTGCCGTGGAAACCGCCGACGTCATCCTCTTCTTCACCGACGCGAAGGAAGGGGTGAATCCGTCCGACTACGACGTTGCCGACTATCTCCGCAGAAGCAAAAAACCCGTCATTCTCGTCGTCAACAAGGTGGACGAGTACTCTCCCGAGAAGCTCTTCGAGTTCTATGCGCTCGGCCTCGGGGAGCCCTTCGGCGTGTCCTCCGAACACTCCCGCGGTATCGGGGACGTGCTCGACCAAGCCGTCGCCTTCTTCCCGCAAGGGGAGCTGAAGGAGGACGATTCCCTCAAGATCGCTGTCGTGGGGAAACCCAATGCGGGCAAGAGCTCCCTCGTCAACAAACTTCTCGGCGAGGAACGCGCCATTGTCACCGACATTGCAGGCACCACCCGCGACGCCGTGGACACCCGCTTCACCCGCAACGGCAAAAATTACACCATCATCGACACGGCGGGCATCCGCAGAAAGCGTTCCGTCGAGGACGACGTTGAGTACTATTCCGTTCTCCGCGCATTTGACGCGATCAGAAGGGCGGACGTCGCCCTCCTCGTCGTCGATTCCGTCGAGGGGATCACCGAACAGGACGTCAAGATCATCGGCATGGTGCATGACGAGGGCAAACCCTCCGTCATTGTCATGAACAAGTGGGATCTCGTCGAAAAGGACACCCACACGATGGAGAAGTTTGAGGAAAAACTCAAAGAGGATCTCAAATTCATGGACTACTATAAGTCCGTCTATATCTCCGCCAAGACGGGCCAGCGGGCGGAAAAGGTGCTCGCCCTCGCAGATGAGGTGTACGCGCATGCGAATTTCCGCATCCCGACGGGCGCGCTCAACGACCTGCTCATCGACGCCGTCCGCGTCAGCGAACCGCCGAGCTATCAGGGGAGAAGGATGAAACTGTTCTACAGTTCACAGGTCGCCGTGAAGCCGCCGCTCTTTGTGCTGCAGGTCAACGACGACACGCTCATGCACTTTTCCTATGAACGCTATCTCGAAAACGTCATCCGCAAGGCATACGACTTTTCGGGCACGCCCATCCGCATTCAGGTACGGAGCAAGAAGGAGAAAGAATGACGGAGCTTGCATTTTCCAAACTTTGGTATTGGTTTTTATTGATGGCGGTCGTATGCTATTTTATCGGCTGTTTCAATTTCGCCGTCCTCATTGCAAAGATCAAGAAAAAGGACGTCCGCAAGATCGGCTCGGGCAACCCCGGGACAATGAATATCTCCCGCGAGTTCGGGCTCAAGGTCGGCCTCATCAATTTCCTCCTCGACGCATGCAAGGGGGGAATTCCCGCCATCATCAGCTTCTTTATCTTCAGAAATTACGTCTTTGCGGGGACGAATGTCGTCATCTCCGACTTCACCCGCTACTTTTGCGGCGTGTTCGTCATCATCGGGCATATCTTCCCCGTGACGATGAAATTCAAAGGGGGGAAGGGCATTGCCTCCACTTTGGGCCTCTTTTGGTTCTGCCTCTCCTGCGAGGATCCGTGGAATATCCTCATCTGCCTCGTCGTCCTGCTCTTCGGTATCGTCGGCTTTATCGCCCTCACCGAGTGGGGCTCAATGGGTTCTCTCCTCGGCGTGACGGGCATGTCCATCTGGCAGGGGATCGTCTTTGTGCTCCGCTATGAGGCAGAACTTGGAAATGTGTGGGTCGTGATGTGCTTCATGATGCTGCTTGCGCTGAACGTCTTGACATGGACGGCGCACAGAAAGAACCTTGTTCGCCTCTTTGCCGGGGAGGAGCACCGCACGTCCGTCCGCAAGCTCTCCCACGGCAAACGCGGCATGAAGGAGATGTGAGAGGGCCGCGCTCATCCTGACCCTGAGCGAAGCCGAAGGGGAAGGATCCCGTTAAACGCACGGAAGTAATTAAAAATTTAAAAATAAAAATTGAGGTGGGGAGCCGAGGGAGCCCCGAACGCAGTCATGCCCCCCATCACCCGCTGCGCGGGAGCTTCCCCCCCCCACGGGGGGAAGCCTTTTGCCCCTCCTTGGGGAGGGGGGTAGGGGGCGGGGACTTCCCAACTTCCGCACAGACATAAAAATTCCCGCGAAAAGCACACAAAAACGATTGCTTTTTTTACGAGAATCATGTACAATAATAACGCTTGCAGAGATGGCGGAGCGGCTGAACGCGCACGATTCGAAATCGTGTGACGGTGGTGAATCGTCCGTGGGTTCAAATCCCACTCTCTGCGCCAAGAGCAATCGCGTTTGAACCAAGCGGAGAATGTATTGAAGTATATCTTCGTCAATGGTGTTGCGGGCGTGATTGCACAAAGGCAATACGAGCCGAGAAGTTACGCGAACAATTATAATGTTCACGGAGCGGACGGCAAGTTTGCCAAAGCGTAACAACGCGAAAAAGAGTAACGGAAACCCCGTTACTCTTT
>CANQUY010000184.1 GCA_947627125.1 uncultured Clostridia bacterium | reverse complement strand
GGGCATCGTCACGATCAAATCCATCTTCGTCCTGTGGCCCGCTTCCCTCGAGATGGATTTGATCGTGACGATGCCCTGTTTGATCTCGGGAACTTCCTCTTCAAACAGACGGCGGACGAGCCCCGAGGAGGAACGGGAAACGAGCACCTGTGCGTTCTTCCCGCCGCTCTTCACGCGCTTGACAAAGACCTTGATCCTGTCGCCGGGGACATACTTTTCCCCGGGGACTTGGTCCTGCGGGAGCATGACGCCCTCGATCTGCCCCTTGCCGAGCTCGATATAGACGTTTCTCGCCTCGACCTTGCGCACGAGGCCGCTCATGAGTTCCCCTTCCTTATCGGAGAACTCGGAGAGGGTGTTGTCGCGCTCCGTCTCGTGGATCTTCTGCAAGATGACCTGCTTTGCGGTCTGCGCGGCGATACGGGAAAAATCCTTGGGAACGAATTCTTCCTCGAGCACGTCGCCGACCTTGGCATCGGGCCTCTTTTCGAGGGCGTCCTCAAGGAGCATTTCGCCCTCGCCCGCCTCCTCCGCGTCCACGACCGTATGGACGAGGAAGAACTGCATGGAATTCTTTTCGGGGTCGATGCGAACGTCCACGACGCCCGTATCATCCTCAAACTGCCGCTTGTAGGCCGAAGCGAGCGCATCCGAAAGCGCCTTTAAAAACGCGCTCTGGGAAATGCCCTTCTCCCGCTCCAAATCGGCGAGCGCCTCAAAGAACTCCCTATAATCCTTGGTTGCCATAATCTATATTCTCCTTATATATTTACGGATTTTTTATACTTCGATGAGAAGGCAGACCTTGGAGCACTTCTCAAAGGGGAATGAAAGTTCCGCCCCGTTTTCGATGGTCACCGTTTCCCCGTCAAAGGCCTTTAAAACGCCCTCGTAGTACTTCTTCCCGCCGATGGGAGCGTAGAGATGGACCTCCACCTTCTCGCCCATGTGACGGTCGAAATCCTTCTGCGTTTTGAAGGGACGGTCGAGCCCCGGGGAGGAACAGTTGAGCGTATAGGCCTCGCCGAAGGTGGGATCGAGCTCGTCGAGCGGGCCGTCGATGAGGCGGTGGAATTTTTCGCAGGTGACAATGTCGAGCCCGCCCGCCATGTCGATATACACGGTGAGCGACTTCTCGCGCATGTTCCACGCGGCGTCTACGATCTCCACGCCCGCTTCCTTCGCATAGGGCTGTAAGAATTCGACAACTTCCGAAATGGGTTTTACCTTCATAATACCCCCGAATAAAGAAATTTGAGAGCGGAAACCCGCTCTCAATCTCTTTTCATCGATCAAGTGTCTATATTGTAGCATATATTTTTTGTTTTTGCAAGCGATTCTCGGAAAATTTAAAATTAAAAATTTAAAATTAAAAATTTTGGCGGGGAGTAGGATCAGAACGGTGACGGCGGCGTCATGCTGAGAAGGAGAGCATAACGCAGTCTACGAAATCCATACCGAAGCATCTCGCCGCATGGTTTAAGGTTCTCCGCCGCGAGATTCTTCGGATTAGGTCATTTTGACTTTGTTCTTTCTCCGTTTCTCAGAATGACGCGGCGGCTCCTGCTCCGTCGGTTTTACGGAAGCCTGTAGCGGCGTCATGCTGAGAATAAGAGCACAACGCAGTCTACGAAAGCCCTACCGAAGCATCTCGCCGCATGCTTTACGGACTTTCGCCGCATGCTTTACGGACTTTCGCCGCATGCTTTACGGTTCTCCGCCGCATGCTTTACGGTTCTCCGCCGCGAGATTCTTCGGATTAGGTCATTTTGACTTTGTTCTTTCTCCGTTTCTCAGAATGACGCGGCGAGTTAGTCCCGTCCTCTCATCCTGCTCTCTCAGAATGACGCGGCGGGGAGTGATGGGGCATGTACGGCGGCGAGGTCAGATCTCCTTTTTCTTGGCGAATTCGAGGAAGATCTTTGCCGTCACAAAGGCGTCGTCGTAGGCGCGGTGGTGGTTGAAGGTGAAGCCGAACTTCTCGGCAAGCGTATCGAGCTTGTGATTGGAGAGCGTGGGCAGGAGCTCCTGCGCAAGATTCAGCGTGTCATGCATGCGATGCTCGAAGCGGTACCCCTCCTTCTCGCCGTAATAGCGGATGAATTTGAAGTCGAAGAGGAAGCCGTTGTGGGCGACGAGGTCCGCCCCCGCGCAGAATTTATAGAAATCCGCAATGACGTCCGAGATCGGCGGCGCACCGACGAGCATGTCGTCCGTAATGCCCGTCAGTTTGACGATCTCCTCGGGCAATTTCACGGGACAGGCGACGAAGGTCGAAAAGCGCTCCATGATCTTGCCGTCCCTGATCTTGACGGCCCCCACCTCGATGATCCTGTCCATCTGGTCACCGACGGGATTCATGTTGAGGCCCGTCGTTTCCAAATCGACGACGACAAAGTCCCGTTTCTTAAAGGAATCGGGCAGAGTATCTTCCTCAAAGAGCATTCCCTGCACCATGTTGACTTCGGGCACGGGGAACACGGCGCGGTACTGCGCGGGGACGGGACGGGAAGGACGAGCCTCGGGAACGAACCCTGCGGGCGGCGTTCCGCGGTCCACCGTCTTGGCCTTGAAGGAGGGCGAGCCGTTCCAAAACTCGTTGTCGCCCGTGATGGCCACGCTGTCCCCCGCTCTGAGGCTGCGGATCTTCTCGATCGTCGCCTTTTTGGGGAAATAGGCGGCGCGAAGGGACCCCGTGCCGTCGCCGACGGAGAAGGAAAACCACGGCTTGCCGTTCTTTGTTTCCCGCTCTTCTATGAAAGAGATGTCGCCGCAGACGGTGATATTCTGCGCTTCCCCCTTGAGGTCGGCAATGTAGATCGCGCTCTTCGGCTCCCCGCCGTCGATGGGATCGTAATTTTCGATTTGAAAGGTGCGCGGCGCAAGGAGGACCTCGGCGGGAGGAGGAGCTGTTTCCTCGACCTCCCCCTTCTCCCTGTCCACAAAGCGGAACTCGCCGTACCAACTGCCGCAGAAGGAGCGTTCGAGCTCCTCGTGCAGGGCATCAAGGACGCCGTCGGCAGTGAGGAGCGCCCTGTCGTTCTCGCCGATGGGAACAAAAAAACGGCCGCCGCTCCTGTCCATGACGACCTCGATCTCCGC
>CANQUY010000183.1 GCA_947627125.1 uncultured Clostridia bacterium | reverse complement strand
GAATGACATGGATGGTGCGGTTGTCCACGAGCGCCTTCGCCTGCTCCGCCGCCAAAATGATATTCTTGTTGTTGGGGAAGACGAACACGTTGTCCGCATTGATCTTCTGCACCGCCGTGGCGATGTCGGATGCGGAGGGGTTCATGGTCTGTCCGCCCTCGATGACGCGGTCGACAAAGAGGTCCTTGAAGATGTCCGACAGCCCCTGCCCCGTGCAGATGGCGAGCATCCCCTGATCTTTTTTCTCGGCGGCGGCCTTCGCCTTGAGCGCCCTATTCTGTTCGAGCATGTTCTCGATCTTGGGCCTGTCGAGTTCGCCGAGCTCCAAGGCATAGGTGAGCGCAACGCCGGGGCAATTGGTGTGCACATGCACCTTGATCATCTCGAGGTCGCCGATGCAGATGACGGAGTCGCCGATGCCCATGAGGTTCTCCCTGAGCTTGTCGATGTCGGCGAGCGTCGTGCTCTTTTTGAGATTGATGACGAAAAATTCGGTGCAATAGGCGAACTGGATGTCGCCGAGGTCCATGTTGATGATCTCGGAATTGTCGCCGAACACGTCGTCGGGATTCTGCTGCATGGCCTCTGTGGGAACTTCGGAGGCGATTTCCTCCCCCATGAGCGCAGCCTGGAACCCGCGCATGATCGTCATGAGGCCGACGCCGCCCGAATCGACGACGCCCGCTTTCTTTAAGACGGGCAGAAGTTCAGGCGTCTTGGCGAGAGCGCGGTCGCCCTCCTCGATGACGGCGGGGAGAAAGGCCTCGAAATCCCGATATTTCCCCGCATTCTTGGAGGCGAACTCGCTCATCATGCGCACGACCGTGAGGATCGTGCCCTCCTTGGGGATGGAAACGGCGTTGTATGCGACCTTGGTGCCCGCTTCGAGGGCCCTTGCAAAGGTCTTGGTATCGACTTCGGGCTTGCTGTCGCGCAGGACAGAGCAGATGCCGCGGAAGATCTGCGACAGAATGACCCCCGAATTCCCCCTCGCGCCCTTTAAGGCGCCCTTGGAGATGCAATCGCACACCTCGGGGAATACGTTGCTCGCACAGTTGGATAGTTCCTTCACCGCCGACTGCATGGTCAGCGACATATTTGTGCCTGTATCTCCGTCGGGCACGGGGAAGACGTTCAAGGCGTCCACCTTGGCCCTGTTCATGTCGAGCTGCTTGGCCCCGACGAGAACCATCTTGCGGAATAAGGCGCAATTGATTGTTTTCTGCATTAAAAATATCTCCTGAATGAACGGAAGCGAAGGCGGACTATATTTTGAGCCCCATGACATTGACGTTGACCGTATCCACGATCATTCCCGTGAAGTTTTCCACTTTATATTTGATGGACTCCTTCAGCGATTCCGCCACGGCCTCAATGGAAACGCCGTACTTGATGAGAACATAGACGTCAATGAAGATTCGGTTCCCCTGGGTCGCCACCTTGACGCCCTTGCCTCCCGCATCCTTCTTGAGAAGCTCGGCAAGCGTATCTGAAAAGCGGCGCGATACGGTATCCACGATCCCATAGCTCTCGACGGCAGCCTGCGCCGCGACCTTTGCAATGGCAAGGTCGGAGATGGAAATTTTTCCGTAAGCGTTGCTTGTGCTGACAGACATACTTGCTCCTTAGAACTTTTCTATTTCCTATTTTAGACCATTGTCTTTTTTTTTGCAAGCAATATCGGTAAAAATTTCATAAAAGCAAAAAATTTTTTCGCAAAAAGCGGGCATTTTTTATTGCTTTTTCGGCATTTCTTTGGTATGATATATATCGGTTCCCGAAATCGGGGACCCAAAAAGCATTGGAAATACCCATTTGGAGGTGGAGATATGTCGAGAGTATGCAGTATCTGCGGAAAGGGCCAAACGTCGGGAAACAACGTCAGCCACTCCAACCGCAAGACGAAGAGAGCATTTAAGGCAAACGTGCAGAAGGTATCCTTTGTACAGGACGGCAAGGTAGAAAACGGCTATGTCTGCGCGAGATGCCTCAAGAGCGGCAAGGTCGAAAGAGTTTAAGTTGAAAAGCCAAGAGCGGACCCTCACGGGCCCGCTTTTTTAATTTCCGCCCCGCCCGCTCATGCTGAGCGTACGCGAAGCATCCCGTTGAACGCATGGGAGCAGCCCCGCGTCATTCTGAGAAACGGAAAATGAACGAAGTCCGAATACCTAACCCGAAGAATCTCGCGGGGCGTTTTCGGACGAATGTGCACTGCCTCGCGTCATTCTGAGAAACGGAGCAGGAACGAAGTCCGACGACTTAACCCGAAGAATCTCGCGGGGCGTTTTCGGACTACTTTGCGGCGAGATGCTTCGGTACAGCTCTCGTAGACTCCGTAATACTCCCGTTCTCAGCATGACGCCGCCCCACTACCCACTCCTCTACCCCCCCCCTCCTCGGGAGGGGGCATGACGCCACCTCCTCGGCTCCCCGCCCCACCCGCGTTCTTTTGCTCCCCGCCCCCAACATAGGCCAATGGGTATTGACAAATCAAAAAATTTATGCAAAAATGAGAAAAAAGCGGGACAAAGGTCCCCTGCCGATCGTTAGAATTATAAAAGGAGGAAATATGCTGGAAATCAGACATCTCACAAAAGTCTACACGACCAAGGGCGGCTCCCAGACGCGTGCGCTCGACGACGTTTCTGTTTCCTTCGGGGAAACGGGCCTCGTGTTCCTGCTCGGCAAGTCGGGCAGCGGCAAGTCGACCCTCTTGAACCTCGCGGGCGGTCTCGACGCTCCCACCTCGGGCGAGGTCGTCGTCATGGGGAAATCCTCGAAGGACTTTTCGGGCGCGGACTTCGATTCCTACCGCAACACCTTCGTCGGCTTCATCTTTCAGGAATACAACGTCCTCGACGAATTCACCGTGGAGGACAACATTGCCCTCGCCTTGGAACTTCAGGGGAAAACCAAGGACAGGGAAAAGATCAATTCCATTCTCCGCGACGTGGAGCTCGAGCCCTACGCCAAGCGCAAGCCGAACACCCTCTCGGGCGGGCAGAAACAGCGCATCGCCATTGCCCGCGCCCTCGTCAAGGATCCGCAGATCATCATGGCGGACGAACCGACGGGCGCCCTCGATTCCGCGACGGGCAAACA
>CANQUY010000182.1 GCA_947627125.1 uncultured Clostridia bacterium | reverse complement strand
GTCATGGTGAGCAACGTCGAACCATCACCTTATTTTGCTGCGGTGATCCTTCGACTACGCTCAGGATGACGCATTTAAAACGGCGGGGCGTGTAGGGATGCTATGCGGCGAGAGCTTCGGTACGGCTTCCATAAACTTCGTTTTGCTCCCCTTCTCAGCATGACGCCGCTCCCCTTCTCAGCATGACGCCGCTCCCCTTCTCAGCATGACGCCGCACCACTCCTTGCTCACCTTGCATGATGCCGCACCACTCCTTGCTCACCTTGCATGACGCCGCACCGCAGCCCCCTACCATCAAGAAAAATCCTTGCAAAAAGCAAGGATTTTCCTTGATAAAAAATACTCACCGCACAAAAAATCAATCTTCATTGAGCGATTTCATGTATTTCCGTAAAATCAGATTGATAAATTGGGAGAGCGAGCGGTCGTCTTTCTCCGCTTCCGCCTTTAACTGCTCCAACAAGTCGGAATCGATCGTGATACTTATTTTTTCTTTTAACGGTTTCATGGCTCACCTGCTCTTTATTTTTTGTAAAAATTATAACATTTATCTTATTTTCTCTTGACAAGTAGTATAAAGTAGTGTAAAATGCTACTACTCAAAAACATAAGGAGAAAATGGTATGAAGAAGTTTTTGGCAATTTTCATGGCAGCATGTCTTTGCTTCACGCTCGCGGCCTGCGGTTCGGGCGGAAATGCGGGCGGCAACGGGGAACAGCAAAAAGTGCCTCTCGGCGAGCACAAGCACGTCTACACGACGAAGAGCTCCTGCGACCTCTGCGGCGAGGCCTGGAACGCCACCGAAACGGACGCCTTCACCTTCACCCCCGTCACCATTGACGGCGTTGCGGGATATGACGTGACCTTTGGGGAGCATGTAATAACGACTTACCCGCTTCTTCCCGACGGCCGCTACGATCATGAGCATCCGATCACTGAAATATTCGGCAAGCCCTATGAGGGAAAGGAGCTCGTGCTTCCGTGCGTCCATGACGGCAAGCCCGTCATCAGCGTGGGGCGAGGATTCCCCGCTTACTCGGAAACGCTGAAGAAGATCACGATCCCCGACAGTATCTTTTCCTTCGGAAATGCAGATGTCATCGTAGGTACATATTCCAGCGTAGGTGCATTTTCCAGCTGTATAGCTCTCGAGGAGATCGTGCTTCCCTATGAGCCGAATTTGGGTAGCGTGGATTTCGATACAGAGGCGGCTCCGTTCTCCTATGGCTCGATCGTACCCGTTTCCGACGAGTATCGATCGCCGATCTCGCAGAGCCATGACGCGGACGGCGGCCTCTATATCGGGGAATATCTCATCGATGTGTCCGATAATGTGAACTCTTTCACGATCAAGGAGGGGACCAAGGGGATCGCGTACTCCGCTTTGTATGGGCCGAAGCTCGAGGAGATCCACATTCCCGACAGCGTGGTCGAGATCGGGTATGATGCTATCGGTGGGAGCAGTACATTAAAAAAGGTCACCTTCGGCGAAAACAGCCGTTTGAAAAAGCTCGACTATGGGGCCTTTGCCGGCTGCCTCTCGCTTACAGAGATCGAACTCCCCGGTGGATTGGAGATAATCGGCGACAGCGCATTTGAAGGTTGTCGCTCCCTTTCTGAAATCTCCATCCCCGACAGTGTGAAACGGGTCGGGATCCGTGCCTTTTACCTGACGCCCTATGAAACAGAAAATTATCGTCCCTTCACGGGGGAATGTATCTTTGAGGAAAATGAATTTTACAACGGAAACTGCCTCATGCGGGTGAACCCCGACTTTGAGGGCCACTATACGGTGCGGGAAGGAACGACGGCGATCGCGGGCAATGCCTTTAGCGGTTGCACAAAAATCACGTCTGTCACCTTGCCCGAGGATTTTACCGTGATCGAAGGAGGCATCTTCTCCGGGTGTTCATCTCTGAAAAGTATTGAGATCCCGAAGGGAGTGACATACATAGGCGCATATGCCTTTTCCAATTCGGGCCTCGAGAGCATTTCCGTTCCCGAAAGCGTGACAAAGATCGCTCAGCAAACATTTTATCAATGCATGGATCTGAAGGAGATAACGCTTCCCAAGAGTTTGAAACATATCGGGCCTATGGCATTTTATAACTGCGCGTCCTTGAACAGCATTGAGTTCCCCGACGGCGTGACGGAGATCGGTAAGCAGGCATTTTACACTTGCGTCTTGCTGAAAAATGTTGTGCTCCCGAACGGGGTGACGACGATCGGGGAGGGCGCCTTTGCGGCCTGCAATTCGCTCGAGAAGATCACCATCCCGAAGAGCGTGACGTCGCTCGGATACTATTCTCTGCATTGCGGCGCGCTGAAGGAGATCGAGTTCGGCGGGACGGTTGAGGAGTGGAAGCATTTGGCCTTTGTGAAAGACTCGATGACCGACTATGTGATTTCATTGGAGGACCTCATCATCACCTGTTCCGACGGCAAGCTCGACCAAGAGGGAAACGTGATCGAAAATTAAAATTGCGTCGGGAAGTGATTAGAATGGCACGGCGGGCATGGACTTCGTTCTTCGGGATTCTTCGCAAGGATCCCGTAAAACTGACGGAACCAGCCCCGCGTCATTCTGAGAAACGGAGAAAGTACGAAGTCAGACAAACTAACCCGCCCCGCGCGCGTTCTATTTCTGTCTAAGCGCGGCACGAGCGCGTAGCGCGAAGTTAGAATCTCGCGGGGCGTGTAGGGACGAAATGCGGCGAGATGCTTCGGTACAGCTTCCATAAACTTCGTTTCGCTCTCCTTCTCAGCATGACGCCGCTACGGGCCTCCGTGCGTTTATGAGATTCTCTCGCCCCTTGCGGGGCTCGGAATGAGGGAGAGAACCCACGGGGGCAGGTCGCTCATGCTGAGCGGCCCCGCGTCATTCTGAGAACGGGAGAAGGACGAAAGGACGGTAGTTGACCCGAAGAATCTCGCGGGGCGTGTACGGAAACATGCGGCGAGATGCTTCGGTTCAGCTTCCATAGACTTCGTTTTGCTCTCGTTCTCAGCATGACGTCGCCTCCGCCCTCATCCCGAGCGAAGCGAGAGGATCTCGTAGACCGACGGGAGCATTCCAAATCACGTCATGGTGAGCAACGTCGAACCATCACCTTATTTTGCTGC
>CANQUY010000181.1 GCA_947627125.1 uncultured Clostridia bacterium | reverse complement strand
GCATATTTTTCGGACGGGCCGTTTGAACCGCCCGCCGCACGGGAGGAACGGGAGCCTGTAAGGCCCGAAAAAAAGGAAACTTTCACCCCGCCTGCGGCGATTCAGACGGAAACGCCGCCCCCCGCAGAGGTATCGGGCGGGACCCCCAAGGATGCGGTGGCGGTGTTCGGCAAGTTCATGCGGACGCTCAGAAAGTCCTGCCGCAACGGCGTGTTGGTCACGATCTGCTCCGATCTCGAGGCAGAATTCGAGGGCAATCTCTTTGTTCTCTATACCGATCTCGATACCGTGTTCCGTTCCCTCAGGCGGACGGAGCATATGGAGATCTTAAAACAGGTCCTCTCCCAGATCGGCATTGCGGATTTCGATATCAGGCTGAAGGGAAAGGCTGTGAAAGAGGACGGGATCGCTCAACTGAAGAAAGATTTTAAAGATTATCCGATCGAAGTGAAATAAAGGAGGAAAAAATTTATGGCTTACGGCAGAGGCGGCAACATGGGCGGCATGGGAAACATGCAGAATCTCATGAAACAGGCGCAAAAGATGCAGGAGGAGATGCAGGAAACCGAAAAACTCCTCGACGAATGGGAGATCGTCGGTACGGCGGGCGGAGAGGCCGTCGTCGTGTATATGAATGCAAAGAAGATCATCGACGGGATCGAGATCGACAAGTCCGTCATCGACCCCGAGGACGCCGAAATGCTCGAGGATCTCGTGCTCGCCGCCATTCTCGACGGCTATAAAAAGGCCGATGCGGTCTATCAGGAAAAGATGGCGAAGTTCGGCGCCGCGGGCGGAAACTTGGGAGGGCTCTTCTAAGTGGACGTCTTTATCGAACCCATCGGGCGGCTGATGAACGAGTTTTCCAAGCTCCCCGGCGTCGGGAAAAAGACGGCGCTTCGGTACGCTTACCGCGTGATCAACATGTCCGAAGCGGAGGCGCATGCGTTTGCGGATGCCATTCTCGGCGCAAAGGAGCGGGTGCATTTCTGCAAGATCTGCGGGAATTTCACCGAAAACGACGTCTGCGACATTTGCCGCCTGCGCGACAGCAACACGATCTGCGTCGTCAAGGAGCCAAAAGACGTCATTGCGCTCGAAAAACTTCACGAGTACAAGGGCGTCTACCATGTCCTGCACGGCGTCATCGACCCGATGAACGGCGTTACGCCCAATGATATCCGCATCAAGGAACTTCTCGCGCGGGTGCAGGAGGGAGGCGTCGAGGAGATCATCATGGCGACCAATCCCGACGTCGAGGGCGAGGCGACGGCAATGTATATCGCAAAGCTCTTGAAACCGCTCGGCGTCAAGGTCACCCGCCTTGCAAGGGGCATTGCCATCGGGAGTGAGCTCGAATATACGGACGACGTCACGCTGACGCGCGCACTCATCGAAAGAAAGGAGATATAGAATATGAAAATTTCCGTGCTTGGCTGCGGCAGATGGGGATCCTTTATCGCTTGGTATCTCTCCCGCCGCGGCAACGAGGTCTACAGTTGGGGCCCCGAGGAAGATTATTCTTACAAAATATTGAAAGAAACGGGCAAAAACGACTATGTCGTGCTCGACCCGAGTATCACGCTCACCTGCGATCTGAAGGAGGCCGTGGAGAGGGCGGAGCTCATTGTCATCTCCATTTCGGCGCAGGGCCTCAGGGGATTTATGAAGCGGGTCACGGCGTTCGACGTTTCCAAAAAGATCTTTGTGCTCTGCATGAAGGGCATTGAAACGGGCACGGGAAAACGGCTCTCCGAGATTTTGGTCGAGAGCGGCATTTCGCCCCAAAATATCGCCGTTTGGGTGGGCCCCGGGCACATTCAGAGCTTTGTGCAGGGGATCCCGAACTGCATGGTCATTGATTCCGTGAACGAAACGTTGAAGAAGGAGCTCGTGCATTCCTTCAAGAGCGACCTCATCCGCTTCTATTACGGGAACGACCTCATCGGCACCGAGATCGGCGCGGCCGCAAAGAATGTCATGGGGATCGCGGCGGGAATTTTAGACGTCATCTGCGTTCCGCTCAAGGGCCCGCTGATGTCGAGGGGAGCAAGGGAGGTCGCCCGCCTCATCAAGGCGATGGGGGGGAACGAGCTCTCCGCCTATGGGCTTGCGCACCTCGGCGATTATGAAACGACACTTTTCTCCAAATATTCCAACAACAGAATGTACGGCGAAATGCTTGCAAAGGGGCAAAGGTTTGAAAAACTTGCGGAGGGCGTCGCAACGAGTGAAGCGATGCGCTATTTGGGGCAGAAATACCATGTGGATCTTCCCATCACCGAGGCCGTGTACAACGTCTGCTATGGAGAGGGAGATGATGAAAAGCGTTGCCGCGAGGAGATCGACAAGCTCTTTTCCCGCAGTACCAAGGACGAATTGTACGATTAAAACACGGAAAACGGAGGTTTGCATAGTACTATGTCAGACATAATAGAGGAAAATAACGAAAATATTGAGCAAAATGTGGAGATTCCTCCCGAAGAGGAGAAACCTTTTCTCGTGACGACATGCAAGATCGACGGGAACACGCAGAGGGAATTTTCGAGGCCGATCCTGCTCTACTGCAAAATCGGAATGGTTGTGGGGCTCCCGCTCGTGATCGCCTATATTGTTCTGTCCGTCCTGAGAGATGAGGAGATCCTCACCGTCATTCCGAATGCCGTGCTCTATATCATGCTCTTTTTGGGGGCAGTTTTGTTTGTAACGGGAATTGTGTTTTATTTCGCTGTCAAAAAGAATATCAAAAACGCCGAGCGGATCAACCAGACGAACGAGTACTCCTTCTACGAGGACTACATTAGCATGACTTCCATCCGCTACGGCGAGCGTCTTGGCGCATCCAAGATGTATTATATCGACTTTTTTAAGGTGAAAGAGGGGAAGAGATTCTTTTTGCTCTATCTCAATTCCACATCCGTTCTCCCCGTGGAGAAGAGCGGACTGAAAGAGGAGGATATTACCCATCTCCGCAATGCCCTGCGCATCATCAAGAAGTAGAGCGGATCGGCCGACAAAAAATTTTGAAAAAAATGCCGAAAAAACGCTTGACAAGACTTTTTGTTTCGTGTAAGATAATAACGTTACGCACGGGGGCGTAGCTCAGTTGGTTAGAGCGCTTGCTTGACATGCAAGAGGTCGCAGATTCGAGTTCTGCCGTTCCCACC
>CANQUY010000180.1 GCA_947627125.1 uncultured Clostridia bacterium | reverse complement strand
CACTGGCTGCTCTCATAGAGAGGTTGTCCGTCGAATTCATAGAGCCCGTGCGCATCCTTGGGGAAGTGCGCGGGGACCCAGTCGAGAATGACGCCGATGCCCGCTTCATGGAAGCAGTCCACGAGATACATGAAATCCTGCGGCGTGCCGAGGCGGGAGGTCACGGCGAAGTAGCCCGTCACCTGATACCCCCATGACCCGTCGAAGGGATACTCCATGACGGGCATGAATTCCACATGGGTGTACCCCATCTGCTTGACGTAGGGAACGAGTTCCCGCGCAAGGTCGCGGTAGGAGAGATAATTTCCGTCGTCGTACTTCTTCCATGAGAGCAGGTTGACCTCATAGATATTGACGGGAGAGGCGTAGATGTTCCTCTTTCCGATCTCGTCGAAGTAGGCCTTGTCCCGCCAAGCGTAACCCTCTAAATCGTAGAGTTTGGAGGCCGTCGCGGGCGGCGTTTCGGTATGGAATCCGACGGGATCCGCCTTGTAGAGCTGCCGCCCGTCTGCCGCCGTAATACAATATTTATAGATATCGTACTGCTTGAGGCCCTCAATAAAGAGTTCAAAGGATTCCCCGTCAACCATGCGCTCCATGACGTTTGCGGAAGGGTTCCAGCCGTTGAAGTCCCCCACGACGGAAACGCTCTTCGCGTGCGGCGCCCAGACGCGGAACATGTAGCCTTCCGCACCGTCCTGCGTGACCCTGTGCGCGCCGAAGGTTTCATAGATGCGGTCGTTTTTCCCATGGTGGTACAGATAAAGCGGGAAATCCGTCTCTTTTTTCATCTCGTCCATATTTCTCCCTCGCATAAAACAATGAAAGCTGTTTCGGGAGTGCAATTTCCCCGAACCTATCCTATTATACTATATTTTGTGATTACTTTCAATAGCAAAATACAAATTTTTACTTATTTTTTTAAGAATATGAAAGGCTCTCGGCGGCGCGGAGATAGGCTATCCGCCCTTTTCGGCCAAATAAAAAAACCTCGGCGCAGTGTCCGAGGAAAAATTCAGTCCTTGATGCTTTGGGCAATGTCATAAATGTTTCCCGCGCCGAGAAACAAGATCATGTCGTTCGGGCGCGTCTTTCTCTTTAAATAGGTCTTGAGCCGCTCGGGCGAGGCAATATAGACGGCATGCGGGATCATTGCGGTGAGGCGGACGGCGCTGCCCTCGAAATCATACTTCTCGCGCGCCGCATACGTCGTATAAATGACGGGTTCCTCGGCCGCCGAGAGCGCCTCGATGAATTCGGGCATGAGGTCCCGCGTCCGCGTATAGGTGTGCGGCTGAAACACAAGACGTACTTTCCCCTCCGTGATGCGTTGGGCGGTGTAGAGCGTTGCGGCGATCTCGCGCGGGTGATGGGCGTAATCGCAGATGAGCGGAACGCCGCCGAGCGTTCCCACCCGTTCAAACCGCCGCCTGACCCCGCGGAAGTTCTCGATCCCCTCCTTGATCTCCCCCGGGGTGAGGCCCAAAAGTCTTGCACAGGCATACGCCGCCAGCGCGTTCATCACGTTGAATGCGCCGATGACGTTGAGCTTGATCCTGACGACGGGGATCCCCTTCTCCTCCACCGTAAAGGAATAGACCTCGCGATCGCTCCGCAAAGACACCGCGCGGATATCGCCGTTGTGGAAGCCGAAGGAGAGAACATGCGGAATGGAGCGCGCATGTACGTCGTCTGCATTGACGACCGCCCTCTCGGACTTCGCGGCGAATTCTCTGTACGCGTCGAGGAGCTCCGCCTTGGTCCTGTAGCAGTCGGTATGGTCGCGGTCGCAGTTGAGAACGACGCCGATTTCGCTCCTGAGTTCCAAAAAACTGCGCTTGAACTCGCACGCCTCGGTGACAAAGTATTCGCTTCCCTCGCCGTGATAGTTTCCGAGGTCAAGATCTTCCCCGCCGATGTGGCAGGTGAAGGGCTTTTGGGCAGACTTCAAAATATGCGCAAGCATACAGCTGGTCGTCGTCTTGCCGTGACAGCCCGCCACCGATACGACATGGCGGAAGTCGCTCGCAACGGCTCCCAGCAGTTCCGCACGGGTCAAGATCCTCTTTCCCTCCCGTTGTGCCTGTTGGAGCTGCCTGTGTTCGGGAAGGATCGCCCCTGTCACGACGACGAGCCCCTCTGTGACCGCTTCGTCCTCCCCGATATGGACGGGGATCCCCCTATCGCGTAATTTTTTTGTAAATGAGCTCTCGGCGGCGTCGCTGCCCCGCACAGAAAAGCCCCGTTCGGAGAGGCAAAGCGCGAGCGCACTCATGCTCACGCCCCCGATCCCGATAAAATAAACGCCCGAAAAATGCTTGATTTCGGCAAAATTCATACCGCATTGTATGCTTTGACAAAAAAATTCGTGATTTTTTTGCTAAAAATAACTAAATTTATTCTATAACTATTGATACTTTTTTAAAAATGTGATAAAATAGTGAGCAGAAAGATATAGGGGAGGAATTACTTATGACAATCGGTGATGTAAGAATACGTCAGGTACGCCACACGGACGGCAAACTCAGGGCAGTCGCCTCGATCACGATCGACGACTGTTTCGTCGTTCACGATATCAGGATCTTTGAGCGTGACGGCGCATATTTTGTCGCCATGCCCAGCCGCAAGGCCTCAGACGGGACCTACAAGGACATTGCGCATCCGCTGAACACCGAAACGCGCGAATACATTCAAAGAGTCATTCTCGAGAGCTACCAAAAATTCCTGCAGGAAAACGGCGAAAGCGTCGAAGAGGAATGACGAAATAAAGAGGTACCCCCAACTTTTCAGCATGCAAAAAAACAGTGCAGATCTCTTGGTCTGCACTGTTTTTTTTGTGAGTATTTTATTTCATGATCTCCACGATCGCGTCGAGCTGTTCGGCGGGAACGCCGTTCAAGATCAGGCAATTTCTGATCTTTTCGGAGAGCGTTTCCCCTTCCGATTTCTCGATCGTATCGAGATATTTGCTTCTGATGCCCGAAAGCTCTCTCGCTCCCCCGATCTTGCCGAAGTTGGAGAAGAGATAATCGCGGTAGAGGTCCTCTTCGCTCACGCCGAACAGACCGTTGATGAGAAAGGCGAACATGCCCGTCCTGTCCGTGCCGATATTGCAGTGGAAGATGAGCGGATAATTGTTCTCATCCGCGGCAAGTTCAAAGAATCTCCTGACGGAGGCAAGGTTGCTC
>CANQUY010000179.1 GCA_947627125.1 uncultured Clostridia bacterium | reverse complement strand
GAACGAAGTCAGAGCCCCCTCCTTGGGGAGGGGGTAGGGGGCGGGGATGTTCTGAATCACGCCATCCACGTTTCCCCTCCTCAGTCACTGCGTGACAGCTCCCCCCGAGGGGGGAGCCATGGGGACTCCGTTCAGCTCCCGAGAGAGGGGGCCATGGGGACTCCGTTCAAGGACGGACCATTCCAAATCACTGCGCGTGGCAGGGTCGCCCCCCGTGCTCATCCTGAGCGCAGCGAAGGATCCCATAAAACGAACGGACTTCGTTCAAGGGGATTCTTCGGTCGCTTGCGCTCCCTCAGAATGAGCGGCGGCATTCATTTACGCAAATATCGTCAAAAATTCATTGGTGTATGTACCCGTGAGGATGTTGTAGAGGTCGTTCGCGCGAAGGTCGAGAGAGAAGCAGTCCAGCGCGTCCTTTTTGAGGAGCGTATAGTCGCTTTTTCGTGCAATAAGTGGGATATTTCCCGCGAGAGAGGCGAGGATCTCCTCCGCATTTTCCTCCTTCACGGCGAGCGTTTTGGCGTAGAGCGGGGAGCTCAGATACTCCTTCACGTTCCTGAGTTTCACGCCCAAAAAATTTTGCAGAAGGATGCGCCTGAGCCGCGAAATGGTGTACCGCTTGGAAACCACCTTCGATAGGAGGGTATCGTAGTCGGGATTGGTCTTTGCCATGGAGCAGAGCCTGTTTTCGAGCCCCTCGGAGCAGTCGGGCGTTGCGGCGACGTCCTCCCGCGCGGCGCGCATGAGGCTGACGAGCGCGGCCTGTTGGTACGGGATCGGCCGAAAATCCGCCGTTTCCGCAAAGACGCCGTCGGGAAGGGCGTTTTTCAGAAATTTTTTGCTCTTTTTGTCCCCCGCGGACATGGCCGCACGGATGGCAGAGGAGGAAGAAAATTCCCCGTTCTGCGCCGTATCCCCGTGGCCGCTGCCCATGCGGAGAATGGGAATGGGCTCGATCGCACTCTTTTCGGCGAGGAGGGCGCGGCAGTACTCGACGCCGAGGATATTGTTGGGCGTGGAGAGGAAATTTTCGTCAATGTCCGCTCCCGTTTCGAGGAGGGCCGCGTTGCGGGCGCGGATATAGGAATTGCCGTCCTTCATGTGCGCCTTGAGGGCGGCCTTAAATGCCTTATCCTCGCGGGAGAGAAGCTCAGCCGTGCGCAAAAATTCAGACTTATTGTCGGTTTCACAGCCAAAGGCGAGCGCCTTGACGTTTGTGAGCGCGGAGAGAATGTGCACTGCGCCGCCCGCAAAGAGTTCGGCGGGGGAAACGGCAAAACAGGCGGGGAGCTCAATGACGGCGTCCGCCCCGTTCTCGACGGCGTGGCGTGCACGCACGAACTTGTGAAAGACGGCGGCCTCCCCCCGCTGGACGAAGTTTCCGCTCATGATGCAGAGAATGTGCTCATAGCCCAGCTCTCTGATCTTGCGGAAGAGGTACTTGTGCCCGTTGTGAAAGGGGTTCAGTTCAGAAATTACGGCGCAGAATTCCATTTTTTTCTTTACAATTCCGATTCTTTGTTGTATAATAGAACGGAACCATTTCCTCCGACACCATTATACACGATGCGGAGCGAAAAATAAAGCATTCAATGGAGAAAAGAAGATGAGTTTCGGTGAAAAATTCAAATCTGCTATGCGTGAACTTGCCGACAGCGGCACAGTCGTCGGCGACATCAAGAAGAAGGCGATCGCGCTCAACAAAAAGATCGTCCTCTGCGAAGGGGAGGACAGCCGCGTCGTCAAGGCGGCGGCGGAATGCGTGCGCGACAGGATCGCCCGTATCGTCCTGCTCGGCAATGCCGAGGAGATCAAGGGACGCAACCCCGATGTCAATCTCGAGGGGATCGAGATCATCGAACCCGCAACGAGCGACAAGCTCGAAACGTATGCAAAACTTCTGTATGAACTCCGCAAGGCGAAGGGCATGACGGAGGAACAGGCCCTCGAGCAGGCCAAGGACAGCACTTTCTTCGGCGCACTCATGCTGAAGAACGGCGACGTGGACGGGCTCGTTTCTGGCGCATGCCATTCGACGGCAAACACCCTCCGCCCCGGCCTTCAGATCATCAAGACGGCTCCCGGCGTATCGTCGGTGTCGAGCTTCAACCTCATGGTTGGCACCAACCGCTACTGCGAGGACAACATGCTCGTCTTTGCCGACTGCGGCCTCAATCCCACCTATACGGCGGAGGGGCTCGCCGACTGCGCCATTGCCACGGCAAAGAGCGCAAGGGAGATCGCGGGGCTGAATCCTCGGGTCGCAATGCTGTCCTTTTCCACCAAGGGAAGCGCGAAGCACGACAATGTGACCCTCGTGCAGGAGGCGACGCGCATCGCCAAGGAAAAGGCTCCCGACCTGCTTTTGGATGGCGAACTCCAGTTCGACGCGGCCCTCGTGCCCGAAGTCGCGGCGCTCAAGGCCCCCGGTTCCCCCGTTGCGGGCCATGCGAATGTGCTCATCTTCCCCGACCTGCAGGCGGGAAATATCGGGTATAAGATCGCGGAGAGATTGGGCGGATTCCAGGCCATCGGGCCCATCTGCCAAGGTTTTGCAAAGCCCCTCAACGATCTTTCCCGCGGCTGCAAGCCCGCCGATATCGTCTGCGCGGTGGCGATAACCGCATTGCAAGTGTAAACGCTCATCCCGAGAAAGGGAGAACGAAGTCCTATGGCTCCCCCTTCGGGAGTTGAACGGAGTCCTATGGCTCCCCCCTCGGGAGTTGAACGGAGTCCTATGGCTCCCCCCTCGGGGGGAGCTGTCACGCAGTGACTGAGGAGGGGAGAATGCGGTCGGCGTGATTGAGAACGTCCCCGCCCCCCTACCCCCCTCCCCAAGGAGGGGGCATGACTCCGTTGAGGCGCTCCCCAAGGAGGGGGCATGACTCCGTTGAGGCGCTCCCCAAGGAGGGGGCATGACTCCGTTGAGGCGAGGACGGACCCTTGCTTCCCCTTGTAGGGGAAGTACCCGCGCAGCGGGGGATAGGGTTTCAAAAACCCCTCAGTCACGGCAAGGGCGCCGTGACAGCTCCCCTACAAGGAGAGCCAAGGGGCTATCCACCTCAATTTTTAATTTTTAATTTTCAATTTTTCATTTTCGGAGTTATATCATGAAAATTTTAGTCATCAATGCGGGGAGTTCCTCCCTCAAGTATCAACTCATTCACATGGAAACCGAAGAGGTCATCGCAAAGGGCACATGCGAGCGCATCGGCATCGACGGCGGCAAGCTCACCCACAAGGCGCACGGCGACACGTTCGTCATCGAACAGGAGCTTCCCGACCACACCG
>CANQUY010000178.1 GCA_947627125.1 uncultured Clostridia bacterium | reverse complement strand
CCTGTAAGTTTATGAGATCCTCTCAGACCTCGGGATGAGGGCGCCCAACTCGCTTCCCTTACAAGGGGAGTCATGGGACTCTTTCTAATCTCCTCTCACATCAATTTTTCATTTTTAATTTTAAATTTTTAATTTGTTTTCATTGTAAATCGCGCGGGATTTTGCTATAATGGAAAAAGTATGACGGCTATTTCGATGAAGGACGTCGCCTTTTCGTACGGAGAGGGCGGCTTCCGCATGAAAAATTTCAATCTCGACGTGGAGGAGGGGGAATTCCTCGCCGTGCTCGGCCATAACGGCAGCGGCAAGTCCACGCTCGCCCGCCTTATGAACGGTCTTCTCCTTCCCGATAAGGGCACGGTGGAGGTCTTTGGGACGGCTCTCACCGAGAAAAATCTCTATGATATCCGCCGTCAGGTAGGGGTGGTCTTTCAGAATCCCGACAACCAGACGGTTTCCTCCATCGTGGAGGACGACGTCGCGTTCGGGGCTGAAAATATCGGCCTTGCACGCGAGGAGATCGCCGAACGCATCTCCTTTGCGCTCAGCGCCGTCGGCATGGAGGGCTCCCGCGGGGCGACGATCTCCCGCCTTTCGGGCGGACAGAAACAGCGGATCGCCATCGCAGGCGTTTTGGCATTGAAGCCGAATGTGCTCGTTCTCGACGAATCTACGGCCATGCTCGATCCCCGCGGACGGCGGGAGATCATGGACGTCGTGTTAAAGCTCAACCGCGAGGATCATATCACCGTCGTGCTCATCACCCATTTCATGGAGGAGGCCCTGCTCGCGGGGCGCGCCGTCGTTATGAACAGGGGGGAGATCGTCATGGAGGGCACGCCTCAGGACATCTTCGAGCGGCACGAGGAGCTTTTGACCTACAATCTGACCCTTCCCCGTATCGGGGAGATCTGCAAAAAGTTACAGGCGGGCGGTTTGAATGTCCCCGACACCCTCGACGTCGAAACCTTAGCCGAGGCGATCGGGAGAGAATTGAGAATTAAAAATTGAAAATTAAAAATTAAAAATTATGGCTGGGGCGGGGACGTCCTTGCTTCCCCTGTAGGGGAAGTACCCGCGCAGCGGGGGATAGGGTTTAAAACCCCTCAGTCGCGCAAGGACAGCGCGACAGCTCCCCTAAGAGGGGAGCCAAGAGGACTGCGTACTGCCCCCCCCGCGCTCATCCTGAGCGAAGCGAAGGATCCCATAAAACCAACGGACTTCGTTCAAGGGGATTCTTCGGTCGCTATCGCTCCCTCAGAATGAGCGAGAGCCCCCCTGCGCTCATCCTGAGCAAAGCGAAGGATCTCATAAAACCAACGGACTTCGTTCAAGGGGATTCTTCGGTCGCTATCGCTCCCTCAGAATGAGCGCGGACGCTCTATTTTAAATTTATATGAATATCATTGCCGAACATCTCACATACGTCTACAACGCGGGGTCGCCGTTCGCGGCAAAGGCCCTCGACGACATCTCCCTTACGATCGAGGAGGGGGAGTTTTTCGGCATCATCGGCCACACGGGCAGCGGCAAATCCACCTTTGTGAAGCACCTCAACGGCCTCGTCCGCCTGCCGTCCTCTCTCAAACACTACAAAAAACCCAAGGCCAAAAAGGGGAAGCCTGCACCGCAGGAGCCCTCCCTCAAGGTGGGGGACTATGACCTTGCAAACCGCAAGACGGATTTTTACGGCCTCAGAAAGAGGGTCGGCATGGTCTTTCAGTACCCCGAGGCCCAGCTCTTTGCCGAAACGGTCTTTGACGACGTCGCTTTCGGCCTGAAAAATTTTGAAAAGGGTATGAAGGAAGAGGAGATCGAGGCGGCGGTCAGGGCTGCGATCGAAATCGTCGGGCTCGACTATGCTGCCGTCAAGGATGTTTCCCCCTTCGACCTCTCGGGCGGGCAGAAGCGGCGTGCGGCGATCGCAGGCGTCATCGTGACGAGGCCCGAGATCCTCATTCTCGACGAACCCGCGGCGGGGCTCGACCCCTTGGGAAAACGGGAGATCATGGACCTTCTGCACCGTCTTCACGGGGATTGGTGCAGGACCGTCGTCATCGTTTCCCACGACATGGACGAAATTGCCGAAAACTGCACCCGCGTCGCCGTCTTTTCGGAGGGGAAACTCGTCTGCGCCCTTCCTCCCAAGGAGCTCTTTTTAAAGGCGGAGGAGCTGTATGCGCTCGGGCTCGACATTCCCCTCGCCGCAAAGCTCCGCCTCGCCCTCAAGGAGCGCGGCATTGATATCGACTGCGATTTCACCGTGGACGGCTTTGTGAGGGCAGTGCTCGAAAGGAAGGGGGGAGTGCAATGAAAGACGTTTCCTTCGGGCAGTACTATCCCGTTTCTTCCTTTGTCCACAGGGTGGATCCGCGCCTCAAGATCGTATTTCTCATTGCCTACATTGTGGCGATCTTCCTCGCAACGAACTTTTACGGCCTCGCGGCGTGCGCGTTCGTCCTGCTCCTCACCGTCGCCTTTTCGCGGGTGCCCGTTCTGAAGGTCCTGCGGGCGGTCAGAGGGGTCTTGATCCTCATTCTCTTCACGGCTGTGCTCAACATTTTCTTCTACCGCGGCGAGAGCGAACCGCTCTTCCAGTGGAAGATCTTCGCCGTCTATCGGGAGGGGCTCATCTTTACGGCCTTTCTCGTCTGCCGTCTTGTGCTCCTCGTGACGCTCTCCTCCATGCTGACGTACACGACGACGCCCGTATCTCTCTGCGACGGCCTCGAAAGTTTGCTCACTCCCCTCAAATGGATCCGCTTCCCCGTGCACGCCCTTGCCCTCATCATGAGCTTGGCGCTCCGCATGATCCCCATTCTGTCGGATGAGCTCGACCGCATCAAGAACGCGCAGATGGCCCGCGGCGCCGACTTTTCGAGCGGCAATCCGTTCAAGCGCGTCAAGGCGTTGATCCCCATTCTGATCCCGCTGCTCATCTCCGCATTCCGCAGAGCGGACGAACTCGGCGAGGCCATGGAGGCCCGCTGCTACATGGGGGACAAGAAGAGGACAAAGTTTAAAAAACTTCACTTTACTTGGCGGGATCTCATTGTCTTTCTCCTGCTTGCGGGGCTCGTGACGGGCGTGGTCCTTCTCCGCATTTACCTCGGAGGTGTGGTATGAGATACGCGCTGATGGTGGGGTACGACGGCACTTATTTTTCGGGCTGGCAGCGGCAGAAAAAGGGGGAGCGCACCGTACAGGGAGAGATGGAACGGGCGGCGGAAAAGGTGTTTCACTGTCCCACGCGCGTCGTTGCGTCGGGCAGAACGGATGCGGGCGTCCATGCGCTTGCGCAGGTC
>CANQUY010000177.1 GCA_947627125.1 uncultured Clostridia bacterium | reverse complement strand
AGATTCTTCGGGTTAAGTCCCGTTTTCTCGCCCTGCTCCGTTTCTCAGAATGACGCGGGGGCCAAGTTTTCGGACTTCGTTCTTGTTCCGTTTCTCAGAATGACGCGGGGGCCAAGTTTTCGGACTTCGTTCTTGCTCCGTTTCTCAGAATGACGCGGGGGCCCAGTTTTCGGACTTCGTTCTTTCTCCGTTTCTCAGAATGACGCGGGGCGGGATGAGGAGAGGGGAAAAGATATATTTTTTGCGATAATTTATTATTATAAATCGGAAATTTATAAACGTTACTGTGATATAGACGTGATTTCATCACAAAAATAGTGTATAATAGAATCAGAAGGAAATACAGCCAAGACTGCAAACTGAAATTTTGAGGAAAAAACGGCAGAGAAGCATATGAAAAACAGAAATTATGAAATTGCCAAAAAGACACTCTTCGATGCGAATGAAAAGCGTCCGTTGACCCTGCATGACGGTCGGGGCGCAAAGATCGATTTCGAGCAAGTTTTTGCCATAGAGCGCGGAGAAGAACTGTACTGTATCCTCCGTCCGCTTGCGTATGTGGAGGGACTGCGCCCGCATGCCGCCCTTGTGTTCTCCGTGGACAGGGAGGGCGTTTTCCGCGCAGTCAAAGAAAAACAGCTCTCGGACGAGATCTTTGCGGAATATTACAGAGCCCTGCAAGAGGCGGAGAAAAAGGAGTGACAATGAAAGACGAAAATTCCTCGCATCGCGATCTTTCGGCACGCATACAGCAGAACGACGGGAAAAGGTCGGCCGTGAAGCCGAAAAGCATCGTCAAAAGTCCCAACCTCTATCTCAATGCAAGCGGCAGTTCTCCCGAATATACAGGGGCAAAACTGGCCGCGGATTATTCTTTGGTGGAGGAACTCGAGGCCCGTCTTGCGGACGTCGAGGGACAGGCATATGCCGTACAGGCGGTCAAGGAGTATCTTTTCGGCATCAACAATCGGGAGAATGCCCGCGGCGTCGCGTGCCTTTTGACGTTCATAGGTCCGCCCGCAGTGGGCAAGACATTGATGGCGGAGCGGATCGCCGAGGCGCTTCACCGTCCCTTTTTGCGCCTCGACATGAGCGGCTTCAACGATCGCGAAGTGGGCCTTTGCGACCTCTTCGGCGTCAATAAATCGTATAAATCGGCCGATAAGGGGAACCTTACTTCCTTTGTCGAGGAAAATCCCGTTTCGGTCGTCATGCTTGACGAATTCGAGAAGGCACATGTAAATGTTCTGAACCGTTTTTTGCAGATCTTTGACCGCGGAGAAGCAAGAGATCTCTTCACGGAGGAGAATGTGAGCTTCCGCAACGTGATCGTGATCGTGACAATGAATCTCGGCAAGGAGCTCTATGATAGGACGCTTTCGACGTATAACCTTTCAAATATTCCCCAGTCGACGGTTGTGCGGGCATTGCAGAAGGAAATCAACCCGCAGACGAATGCGCCCTATCTGTCGGATGCGCTCATTTCCCGTCTTACGACGGGCAAGATCATTCTCTTTAACAATCTGCGCCCCGAGATCCTGTACCGCATTCTCATAAAAGAGATCGCAAAGACGGAAACATTTTACGGCGACAAATACGGACTGGAGTTTCAAACAGACAGAGATCTGCTCGCAAAACTGATCATTCTCGGGATCGGGGAACGGGCGGACGCGCGCACGGCGATCAATGCAGTGAGGGAATTCTTTGCAAAGAACCTTGTGCGGCTGGTAGAGATGAACCGCGCCGAGAAGAAAAATTTTACCGCCGTGCGGTGCGAGATTGACGAAACGACCGAATCGCCCGAGGCGAAGAAAGTTTTCGGCAGCCGCAACAGGGCTCGCGTCCTGGTATGCTGCCGGAAGGCGCACAAAAAGATCTTCCGCCAATATCGTTCCGACAAGGTGGAGATCCTCTTTGCGGGGAGCGCCGCAGGCGAGGAAGCGGTGAAGAGCGGCGACATTTCCATGGCGATTTTGGATGCCGAGGCGGAAGAGGCCGATCCCGCGCATCTGTTCGGGACCCTCAGCGGGCTGGAGGTGATCCCCCTTTACGTCTATTCCCCAAAGGCAAATTCGGATGTGCCTCTTTTGTATTATTTGGACCGCGGGGCGATCGACGTGTTCCGCGGCGGGCCCGATTCCCTGTCGGCATGGGTGGAGGAGATCCTGAGCGGGGCGGAGCTCTCGGACATGGCAAAGACGCTTGCCCGCGCCAATAAGGTGGTCAGTTTCAATGCGTCATATTCCTTTGAAATGCCGCAGACTGCGCTCTTACATATCACCCATCTCGATATCGTCTTGGCACAGGAAGCGGGCGATATCGAGAAGTTTGCTGCAAAACGGGAGATCCCGAACGTGCGGTTCGATGATATCTATGGCGCAAAAGACGCCAAGACGGAGCTTTGCGGGATCCTCGATATTTTGAGGGATCAAAAGAGATATCTTCGGAAGGGCCTGCGCATTCCGCGCGGAATTTTGCTCGAGGGGGACCCCGGTACGGGCAAGACGATGCTTGCAAAGGCGTTTGCGTGTGAAGCGCAGCTTCCCTTTATCCACAGGAACGCATCCGAATTCAAACAGAAATGGCAGGGGGAGGGCGCACGGATGATGCGGGAGCTGTTCGCCGTCGCGCGGAAATATGCGCCCGCCGTTCTCTTCATTGATGAGATCGACGCCATTGCCAAGGCAAGAGAGGAAACGATCAATGAGGGCAGTACGGAGGCGTTGAATGCCCTGCTCTCCGAAATGGATGGGTTTTCGGACACCTCCTCGACCCCTGTCTTTTTGATCGCGGCCACAAATTTCAACTTCAAAAAGGGGGAAACCCGTCTTGACCCTGCGCTCCTGCGCCGCTTTGACCGCAAGATCCACATCGACCTGCCAGATCTGGACGCGCGGAAACAATATCTTTCCGACCGCATTTCCGAATATCGGAACGAAATATCTGTGCGCATGATCGAGAATCTTGCGAAGCGTTCGGTCGGATGGTCGTTCGGGGAACTCGATAACGTCCTCCAAAATGCGCTGAGGGAGGCGTACAGCGGGGACGAAAGACCGATCACGGACGTTCTTTTGAATGAGGCGTTTGAAAAATATGCGGACGGAGAGAGCAGGCGGAGGGACGGGAATGAGATGCGCCAAACGGCCATCCACGAGGCGGGACACGCCGTCGTCGCCGCGAAGCTGGGCCTCATGCCGTCGTACGCCACCATCGGCGCACGGGGCGGGTACGGCGGATATGTGTACTATGGCGACGAGAGCGTGACCGTGCTCTCCCGCGAGGCGTGCCTGGACCGCATTGCCGTCATGGCGGCGGGC
>CANQUY010000176.1 GCA_947627125.1 uncultured Clostridia bacterium | reverse complement strand
CAAATATCGAAACGCAGGCTTGGGTGCCGTGGTACACGATGCACAAGATCTTGGCGGGGCTCATCGACCTCTATGACCTCGCGGGGAGCGAAGCTGCGCTCGGAGTCGCCGTGAAGCTCGGAGATTGGGTGTGCAACCGCGTCGGCAAGTGGTCTGCAGCGACGCAGAAAACGGTGCTCGGCATCGAATACGGCGGCATGAACGACGCGCTCTACAATCTCTATGCCGTGACGGGGGAGCAAAAGTACGCCGTCGCCGCCCACAAGTTCGACGAGGAAACCCTCTTTTCCAAGATCACGGGCAATGCGCCCAACTATCTCAGCGGCCTGCATGCGAACACGACGATCCCCAAGATCATCGGTGCGCTCAACGGCTACATAAAGCTCAAAAACGCTTCGGTGGAGGGGGTGAATACGTCGGGCTATCTCGAGGTCGCCGAGGACTTCTGGGATTACGTCATCAAGCATCATTCCTATGTGACGGGCGGCAATTCTGAGAACGAGCACTTCGGCTCCGAGGACACGCAGAATGCCCGCCGCGACAATATCAACTGCGAAACGTGCAACACCTATAACATGCTCAAGCTCTCCCGCATGCTCTTCACCCTCACGCAGGAGAGGAAATATCTCGATTATTACGAGAACACCTATTACAATGCGATCTGGTCCTCGCAGAATCCCGAAACGGGCATGACCATGTATTTCCAGCCCATGGCGTCGGGGTATTTCAAGGTCTATTCCACGCCCGAGGACAACTTCTGGTGCTGTACGGGCAGCGGCATGGAGAGCATGTCGAAGCTCAACGACAGCATCTACTACACGGCAAAAAATGCAACTTATGTTGCGATGTACCTCTCTTCCACCTATCAAACGGAGGGGCTTGAACTCGTGCAGACGGCAGATCTCGAGAACTCCGATACGGTCAAGATCGAGATCAAGGAGGGGCAGACGGCGCTCCGCCTCCGCAGGCCCTATTGGACGAGCGAATTCTCCGTTTCGGTGAACGGCGCGCCCGTCAATCTCAAGAAGAGCGACAAGTTCGTTTCCGTCGACGTCAAGGCGGGGGACACCGTCACCGTCAATGTAAAGAAGAATGTCCGCGCTTTCAACCTGACCGACGCGAGCGACTGCTACGCCTTCTTCTACGGGCCCTTCCTTCTCTCCGCCGAAATGGGTACGGAGGACATGCAGACGACGGGCCACGGGGCATTCAGTTCCGTCACCAAACCCGCCCGCGCCTACGGAGATGACCTCTATTCCGTCAACGCCGCAAACGTGGCGGAGTTCATCAAAAATCTTTCGGCCTATCTCATCAAGGGGGAGAACAACAAGTTCACCCTCGCATGCAACAACGGCACGCTTACCTATTCCTATCATTTCCGCCAATATCAGCAGAGATACGGCATTTATATGTACTTCACGACGGAGATGATCGAGAAGAATACGCCCGACTTCACCTGGGAAGAAAACTTGGGCGGCGGCTCCTCCATCCGCGCGGGCTACGGGCAGGACGAGAACAATTTGCAGACGAGCAGCGAGGACGGCACCGAATCTGCCTCCAACGTCGAAACGTACGGCACCTACCGCAGGGCGCTTGCGGGCGGGTGGTTCAGCTATGATATGCCCGTGGCGGCGGATGCGGAGAACCGTCTTCTCGTCAACTTCGCCAAGGCTGACAACGGCAAGACGATCAAGATCTCTGTGGACGGCGCTGAGGTCTATGCGGAGAGCCTCAACTACACGGGCGCGGAGAGCATGTATTCCGTGGGGATCCCGCTGGGCGAAAGCCTCGTCAAGAACGCGAAGAACGGGTATGTCACCGTCCGTTTCGAGAGCAATAACGCACAGGACGCGGCAATGATCTGCGGCACGATCTTCATGCAGCATTTGGAGAACAACATGGCCTACTTCGTGGACTGCGGCGACTATTCCGTGAACACAACGGATGCTTCGGACCACTTCGGCATCTACAATTCCGTCACAGAACAGGTGTACGGCGCCGACCCCAAGACGGGCAAACAGTGGGGGATCGTGGACAACAATTCAGCCAATATCGCGGGCGCCTGCACAAAGGGGATCGGAACAAACACGACGTGGGCGTATGAATCCAATCAAGGGGACGTGAGCAAGACCGATTCCAACCGCTACACCAAGAACCAATACGAGAACGGCTGGCAGACCATGAAGCTCGCCTATAAGTTTGAACTTCCCGACGGGAATTATAAGATCAAGGTGTACTTTACCGACCCTTGGGGCTGTTCGCAGGAGCCTACGGTCAGCGCAAACGGCACGGTATTGAAGTCTAACTGCGTCATGAATAAGGAAATTTCCATGGATGCAACGGTGACGGGCGGCGAACTTCTCCTCGAGTTCACGAACCAAAGGAACGACACGACGCGCAAGTGCATCAACCTCTGCTATATCATCATTTCGTTTGTAAAGTAACGTTTTTACGGTTTATGGTTTAAAATCGAGCCCCATCCTTCTCGGATGGGGCTCGATTTTTCGCGCTCCCTCTCCTTCTCCCGCCCGCGTCCCATGCCCCGTGCTCCCGCGCGCTCATCCTGCCCCGCGCGCATTCTATTTATATTTAAGCGCGGCACAAGCGCCGCCCTTGGCGAGAAGTAGCGCAGCGAAGGATCCCATTAAACGCACGGAGGCCCGTAAAGCGGCGTCATGCTGAGAAGGGGAGCACAACGCAGTCTGCGGAAGATGTACCGAAGCATCTCGCCGCAAAGTGTGTACACGCCCCGCGAGATTCTTCGGGTTAAGTTCTTATGACTTCGTTCCTGCGTCCGTTTCTCAGAATGACGCGGGGCTGGTTCCGTTAGTCTACGAGATCCGCTCGGCTGCGCCTCGGGATGAGGACGGGGCTACGTCACCCTACCCAGGCGTTCTCAATCACGTCACCCTGAGCAACGTCGAAGGGTCACCGCAGCAATAAATAAGGTGATGGTTCGACGGAGCTCACCATGACGTTATTGTAACGCCGCCGTCGGTTTATGCCCCGCCGCACTCGTGTTGCCCCCTTCTCCCTGTTGGGAATTGTGGATAACTAAATTTTTAAAAAAAGTTGTTTGAAATGATAAGCAACCGCTTGACGGGGGGGGGGCAGTGATATAATATGGACAGATTTGGTCCTTTTCAGCCATTTTGTGTGGATAAAGGGGTTCACAAATCAAATTTTTCATAAGGAGAAAGACAATGAAAGGCAAAAAACGCATTTCCTTGCTTGCGGCGCTCGTCTGTGTCTTTGCTCTCGTGTTCTCAATGGGACTCATGAGCGCATGCGGAAACACGGACGACAACACAACCGCAGGCAATCAATGGT
>CANQUY010000175.1 GCA_947627125.1 uncultured Clostridia bacterium | reverse complement strand
GCCTCGCCTTCCCGCCTCAGGATGCTCCTTTCCAAGAGGATCTCGGCGGGGGATCTCGTCCTCGTCCTCGGCGCAGGGGACATCTACACGACGGTCAAGGACATTCTCGACCCGATATGAGCCATTTCTCCTCCGCGGCGCGGAGGATTTTTTCAAAAAGAGGACAAAAAAATTGTATTTACTATTGAAACCGCGAGAAAAATATAGTATAATAGGTAAGGTCTTTGGAGCGCTTTCGACAAATTCGAAGCAATCATGCAAGAAAAACGGAGTGAACGTATGGATAGCATGCAAAGAGAGACGGATTTCCCGCTCTACCTGTATCATCATGGCAAGAATGACCGCATCTATGAGACCTTCGGCGCGCACAGAGCCGTGGTGGACGGAGAGGAGGGGTATATCTTTCGTGTCTGGGCGCCGCATGCGGTCTCCGTCTCTGTCGTGGGGGATTTCAACGGCTGGGACGACAGCGTAAACGTCATGCAGCGCATGGTGGACGAGCAGTCCTTCGAGCTCTTCATCCCCAACCTTAAAGAGTACGATGTGTACAAGTATTGTATCACGACTTCGGACGGAAGAAAGCTCATGAAGGCGGATCCCGTGGCATTCCATACCGAGACGCCCCCTCAGACGGCATCCAAACTTTACGATCTCGACGGCTATGCATGGGGGGACGGCGCATATATTGCGTCGATCGGGAATAAGAATATCTATTCCTCCCCCGTCAACATCTATGAAGTCAATCTGCTCTCATGGAAAAAATATGAGGACGGAAACTACCTTTCCTATCGTGACCTTGCGAGAGAACTTGTATCCTATGTCAAGGAGATGGGCTATACGCACGTTGAATTTATGCCCGTGACGGAGTACCCCTTCGACGGCTCGTGGGGATATCAGGTCACGGGCTATTATGCGGCAACTTCCCGCCTCGGGACCCCCAAGGATCTCATGTATCTTGTCGACTGTTTCCACAGGGCGGGCATCGGCGTCATCTTCGACTGGGTCCCTGCGCATTTCCCCAAGGACGCGCATGGGCTCTATGAATTTGACGGACAGCCCCTCTATGAGAGCAGTCAGTGGGACAGAATGGAGCACAAGAGCTGGGGGACCCGCCGCTTCGATTACGGCAGGGAGGAAGTTCTTTCCTTCCTCATCTCCGATGCATGCTTCTTCTTCGATAAATTCCATGTGGACGGGCTTAGGGTGGACGCCGTTGCATCCATGCTCTATCTCGACTACGACAAGCGGCCGGGGGAATGGGTGCCGAACATTTACGGCGAAAACAAGAACCTCGAGGCGATCGCGTTTCTGCGCCGTCTTAACGAGGCGGTGTTCCTGCGCTTCCCGTATGCGATGATGATCGCGGAGGAGAGCACGGCTTGGGGGCTTGTGACGAAGCCCGGTTCCGTGGGCGGGCTCGGCTTCAACTTCAAGTGGAACATGGGCTGGATGAACGACATGCTCTCCTATCTCTGCCTCGACCCGTATTTCCGCATGTACAACCACAACAAGCTGACCTTCTCCATGATGTACGCCTTTTCGGAAAATTATGTGCTGCCCATCTCGCACGATGAGGTCGTTCACGGGAAGTGCTCACTCATCAACAAGATGCCGGGGACGTATGAAGATAAGTTTTCGGGTGTCCGCGCTTTCCTCGGCTACATGGCCGCCCACCCCGGGAAAAAGCTCAACTTCATGGGCTATGAGTTCGGGCAGTTCAAGGAATGGGACTATAAGGAGGGGCTCGAATTCTTCCTGCGCGACAGATACGAGATGCACGGGAAACTTTCCGAGTACGTCAAGGCGCTCAACTTTTTCTACAGGGACACACCCGCGTTCTACGAGATCGAGGACGGATGGGAAGGCTTTGAATGGCTCGCTCCCGACGATGCGGACAGGAATATCGTGTCCTTTATCCGCAGAGATAGGGCGGGGAACGAAGTACTATGCGTGACATCATACTCCGGGATCGACGCGGAAGATTACCTTCTCGGCGTCAACAAGCGGGGGAGATATAAGATCATTTTCAATTCCGATGAAAAGAAATACGGCGGAGAGGGGAAACTGACAAAAAAGACCTATACAACGGTCAAGAAGCCGAGCCACGGCAAACAGTATTCCCTGAAACTTCCGATGCCGAAACTTACGACTGTGTATCTCGTCTATGAAGGGCCCGCAAAGGGGACCGTATCAAAAAAGAAATAACCAAGGGGGTTAAAAATATGTTGAGAAAAAAAGAATGCGTTGCAATGCTCTTGGCGGGCGGACAGGGCTCGAGGCTCTATGCGCTCACCAATCACATTGCAAAACCGGCAGTTGCCTTCGGCGCGAAGTACCGCATCATCGACTTCCCGCTCTCGAACTGCGTCAACTCGGGGATCGATACGGTGGGCGTTCTGACGCAGTATGAGCCGCTCGAACTCAACGAGTACATCGGGAACGGCCAGCCGTGGGATCTGGACCGCGCGTTCGGCGGCGTGCACATCCTTTCGCCCTATCAGGCGAAGAAGAAGCAGTCGTGGTTCGAGGGCACGGCAAACGCCATCTATCAGAACCTCTCCTTCATGAAGAAGTACGATCCCGACTATGTTCTCATTCTTTCGGGTGACCATATCTATAAGATGAACTATGCCGAGATGCTCCGCGCCCACAAGGAAACGGGGGCGGACTGCACGATCGCCGCGATCGAAGTCCCCATGAAGGAGGCCTCTCGCTTCGGGATCCTTAATACCCGCGAGGACGGCTCCATCTATGAATTCGAGGAAAAGCCCAAACAGCCCAAGAGCAATCTCGCCTCGATGGGGATCTATATCTTCACGGCCGAAAAGCTCTTTAAATACCTTGAAGAGGACGACGCCAACCCCGATTCCACCAAGGACTTTGGCAAAGACGTCCTGCCCGCCATGCTGAACGCGGGCGAAAAAATGTTCTCCTACCGCTTCAAGGGCTATTGGAAGGACGTCGGCACGATCTCTTCGCTCTGGGAATCCAATATGGACCTTCTCGGCGAAAATCCCGCCTTTGACGTCAGCGATCCCGATTGGAAGATCCATTCCCGCAACCCCCTGGCTCCGCCCGAACATATCGGGGACGAGGCCGTCGTCTGCAATTCGCTCGTGGCGCTCGGCTGTGAAGTGGACGGCACCGTGCAAAATTCCGTCCTCGCCTCCAACGTCGTCGTCGAAGAGGGGGCAGAGGTCACCGACAGCGTCCTCATGGCGGGCACAGTTGTAAAGAAGGGGGCGAAGGTGCTCTACTCCATCATCGACGAAAACGTCGTCGTCGAGGAGGGAGCCGAGGTCGGCGAACCCAAGGAGAGCGGCAAGGGCATTGCCGTGCTCGGCAGA
>CANQUY010000174.1 GCA_947627125.1 uncultured Clostridia bacterium | reverse complement strand
GTGCACGTTCCGCACGGAGAAGCACGCCCGCCACGAAGATCCCCTCCTGAAAGACGCTCGACTTTTGGCCGAAACGGCAGGCCTCAAGGGGAAAGCTCTCGATCCTTCCCCCTCGCACGGCGAGAACGCGGAGCGTCACATCCGAAAAGTGCCGCTCTCTGACGCCCGCATTCATCACACAGGCCCCGCCGACCGTCATCGGAATGCCGATGAAGGGCTCGAATCCGCTTATCCCGTGTTCGCAGGCAAACCGCAGAAGCGCACCGCCCGTCACGCCCGCCCCCGCAAAGAGGCAATTTCCGTCCAAAATGAGCCCCTTGAGAAGGTTCGGACGCACTACGGCGGCCTCGTTCTCCCCGTCGGGCGGCAGAGTGTTCGCCCCCGCGCCCAAAAAGGCATAGGGAATATGCTCTTTTTTCAAAAGCCGTAAGACTTCGGCCGCCTCCTCCGCATCCGACGGAGAAACGGAAAATGCAGCCTCCCCGCCACAGCCGATCGTCGTGCAACGGGGAAAAGAGATATGTTCCGCAGCCGCGGCCGAGGGACATCTTTCTCTGAAAAGCGCATAGACACCCAATTTATTTTCTCCTTTATTTTAGCATATTTTTTAAGACATTTCAACGGGATTTCAGATATTTTTCGAGAAAATTTCTTTCCTTCCCCTCTCTCGCCGCGGCGGAAAGGGCGCCGAGCGCCTCTTCCGAGGAAAATACGCTTAAAGTGCTCTTCCACTGCGCAGCGTCGGGCGGGTACATGCCGATCTCGCCGAGCCTCTGCTCCGTTTCTTCCGACAGGAGAAGCTCGAGAAATTGAAGGCAAAGCTTCTCTTTCTCGCGGGAGAGTATGCTGATATATTGAAATAAATCGTTGTATTCCCCCAATTCTTCCCTGAAAACTGCAACATTCCGCGCACGGAAGCGGTTTTCATCCCGCTGCGTGCCCAGGAGATAGCGGTAGTCCCCGTTCAGAAATCCGACGTATGCGCTCTCGGACGGGACCTCTTCTCCCCCGATCCCGTGGAGCCTTGCGGACAGGACGGAAAGGTTGTTACCGCCGCAGGAGATGGCAGTTCTTCCCTCTTCGCTGAAATCGTCAATGAGAGAAAAGCGGAAATACTTCCCTGCGCACCACGGGACGGCGAGGCATTTTCCCCCGATCTCTCCGCCCGCAAAGGCATAGGGAAGGGGCCGACAGCGTTCCGCGATCTCCCCGAGCCCGACGCCGAAGGACAGCATATCGGGATATCTCCCGCGGGAAAATGCCTCCTTTGCCCCCTCGGGCGTGTAGCTCAACACATAGAAATAGACCCCTTCCGCGTGCAGTTTTTGTGCGGTTTTGCTCAAAAAAGAGGTGCGGGAGCCCTTTCCGCCCTCAAATGTATCGACATTCCAGATCTCGACAATGGTCTTTTCCGCGGCGGCGTCCGCTCTCTCCTTCGGCAAAAACAGCAACAATAAGAGAACAGCACCGATGAGCAGAAAGGGCAAGATTTTCCTTGCGATTTTCATATATACTATTGTATTATGCGAGAGAGGCATACATGCAAGAAGGGACGCCATAGCGTCCCTTCCGCTTCTCTGCCGCGCATGCGTGTTTACGGCAGAGAATCTATTTTCAAAGCGAACCCGCTTGAGCATAGATTGTGTCACAAACACGCAATTATGCAAACATTAGCCGCGATGCTGAAAACTATCACAGCAGGTGCAATGCTCGCAGTCGCAGGTGTTGCCGACATGGATCTTTGCGAGTTCGCACAGCATGCCGTCACGGTTGAATTTGCATTCCGTTACGCCGCAGGAAACGCCGTTGTTGATATTGTGTTCCATGATCTCCTCCTTATCCCCCAGTATGCCGCATGCATTCAAAAAATATCGAAGGAGGATATTGACAAATCGCGGAAATCATTGTACAATGAAGAAAAAGGAGAAGAAAATCATGAAAGTTATCTTAAAGCAAGACGTCAAGGGCAGCGGCAAAAAGGGTGACATTATAGAAGTTTCGGACGGTTATGGCAGGAATTTCCTCATCAAAAAGGGACTTGCAGAGGTTGCGACCCCTGCCGCGATCAACGACATGAAGCAGAAAAAGACGGCCGAAGAGTTCCATAAGGCAGAAAATGTCAAGGCCTTAAAGGAGCTTGCGGACAAGCTGACGGGCACGGGCATCACGCTTGCGATCCGTGCGGGCGAAAACGGCAAGACGTTCGGCTCTGTCACCTCCCAGCATATCGCCACCGCGCTCTCGGAACTCGGCTTTGACGTCGATAAAAAGAAAGTGCTTCTGAAGGAACCCATCAAAAACGTCGGTACATACGACGTCGAGGTCCGCCTCATGGAGGGTGTGCTCTCCAAGATCAAGGTCAATATCATTGCACAGTAACATTTCGCCACTTTAAAAGGCGTCCCGCAGGGGACGCCTTTTCTATATGTTTTTTATATTATGTCTGACATAGTACTATGCAAAAGTTGAATTTTGCGGTTTATTTCGCCCCTTTCCTGCCGTAATAGGCGTTCAGATACATCTCTTTGATCTCAGACATCAGCGGATAACGGGGATTCGCGCCCGTGCATTGGTCGTCGAATGCGTCCTCCGTCATTTGATCGAGCACGGAAAGGAACTGCTCTTCGGTATATTTCCCCTCGAGCGCCTCTCGGATGGTCTTGGGCTGGCCGATCGCGTCTTGCAACTCGCGGAGCTTCTTGATGAAGTTCTCCACCACGGCCTCATCCGTCTTGCCCGTGCAGCCGATATACCTTGCGGCGTCCGCATAGCGCGCCATGCACTGCGGGTAGGCGTACTGCGGGAACGTCCCCATCTTCGCGGGCGCCTCGGCGCTGTTGAAGCGGATGACCTCTTCGAGCATGAGCGAATTCGCCATGCCGTGTGCTATGTGGAAGTAGGAGCCGAGCTTGTGCGCCATCGAGTGGCAGACGCCGAGAAAGGCATTCGCAAACGCCATGCCCGCCATTGTCGCCGCATTGGCCACCTTTTCCCTTGCCTCGGGGTCGGCCGCGCCCTTGCTGTAAGCGGAGGGAAGATAGGTAAAGAGAAGCCGCAGGGCCTCCTTGGCAATTCCGTTGGTGAAATCCGTCGCCATCACGGAAGCGATCGCCTCGAGCGCATGGCTGACGGCGTCGATCCCCGCGCAGGATGTGAGCCCCTTCGGGATATTCATCATGAGATCGGCATCCACGATCGCCATATCGGGCATGAGTTCATAATCGGCAAGCGGATATTTGGTCCCCGTCTTCTCATCGGTGATGACGGCGAACGGCGTGACCTCGCTGCCCGTGCCCGCCGTCGTGGGAATGGCGACGAAGATCGCCTTTTCTCCCATATGCGGGAAGGAATATA
>CANQUY010000173.1 GCA_947627125.1 uncultured Clostridia bacterium | reverse complement strand
CGGTGTTGTCCTTCTCCATTTCGTCGCCCTCGAGGTAGGTGCGGAACTCCTCCGACGTTTTCCAATATTGGATGACCTCGTTGAGCTTGCTGGGAATGTTGGTTTCGTAGACGTAACCGATCGCATCTTCCTTGGTATAGTCGCGGAAATCTTCGGGTTTGCTCGAGCCGCCCGAGAGTTCGCCCTCGCCGCCGTTTGCATTCTTGTTCCAGGTGAGAAGGCCCTCGTTGTAGAGGAACTGCTCTGCATCGGAACCGAGAAGGTTCTCCACCGTCGCCCCCTTCCCGTTGGTGAACTTGGTGTCCTGATAGGTGCCGACCGAAGTCGTCCAGTCGTTCTCGAGCTCCTTATTGAAGAGTTCGATGACCTTGTCGAAATCCTCTACGATATGAGGATAGGATGTGCTGTTTTGGAGTTTTTCGAGCTCAGCTCTGAATCCTGCCGTATCCAACGCCTGGTTGTCGTCGTTGTCGTAAATTTCGTTGAAGGCGGCGATGAGAGCGTCGATACGGGTCTGCGCCCTCTGCCTGTACTTGTCGCGGAAGGAATCCTGCTCCGTTTCGCTCTCCTCCTGCGTGCGATATTCCTGCAGGCCGAGGATCTCCGTCGAGTAGATGGTGCTCGAGCCCGTGTAGGCGGGGTCGAGATAGACATAGAGGTTGAAGAGCACGTCCTTCATCGAGAGATAGCTGCCGTTGGAATAGCGGATATTGTTCTTGAGGACGAACTTGTACTCCGTCTGGATGGGATCGGTCTTGTTGACGGGATCCTGATAGGTCGTATTGATCTCGAGGTCCTTGACGACGACGGCCTCGTCATCTCCCCAGACGGGATTGCCCTTGGAGTCGTTGGAGAGCATACTGATCTGCGTCATGCCGACAATGTTGCCGTCCGTCGCGGAGGTCGAGAAGAAGGGGTTGAACACCTTGTCGAGCGCGAGCGTTGAGAACACGAGCGGGTCGTTCTCGTTGTCGAAGTTGCCCTTGCCGTTGTGGCCGCCCTCATCTCCGTCGCCGCAGGCGGCAAAGAGGCCGAGCGAGAGGACGCATGCAAGCCCTGTTGCCAAATAACGAAATACCTTTTTCATGATATTACTCCTTAAAACTGATTTTCTGTGTTATACTTTAATCCGTAACGGAATCGGCCAGTGTGACCGTTGAATCGGAAACCGTGTTCGACGTACCGACGCCGAGGTGGATCACATTTTCCCTGTCCACAAAGAGGTTGCTCTCCGAGAAGCCGCGGGGAAGCCTCGTGCAGCTGTAGACCCCGTTGAACGTCACATTCTCAAAGACGGAATTCGTTGCCATGACGGCGAGCGGCGCAACATAGATGCTGCCGATACGGGAGTTGTCCGCCGAGAGGTCGATCGTGACGTCCTCAAAGGAGAGATCGGACACCTTCACGTTGTCGAGAATGCCGAAGAGGCTGACGATAAGACTGTTGCTGAATGTTTCGTCCGAAACGAGGTTGGCGTTCGCCGCAGAGTAGCCGAGCTTGAAGTTCTTGATCGAGAATCCCTTGCCGTCGATATAGAGCTGCAGGGGGGATCCGTCGTAATCCTTCTTGCCGCCGTACTTCCTCGTTTCCGCGTCGGCAAAGCCCGAGAAGGTGTTGCCGCCGAAGTCGATGTCGCACATGAGGACAATGTTCTCCGACCTCGCGATCGCGGAGTTGAGCTCGGACGTCGTGGATACATAGGTGAATCTCCCCTCCACGAACTCCACGAAGATCCGCACCGCGTATGCCTTGGAACCGTCCTCGTTGACGACGACGTGGGTCGCCTCCTCATCCTCGCCCGGGTGGGTGAAAGCGGGATCCCACGGTTCCCTGTTCTCGTTGTAGAGGACGGGACTGCTCTTGCCGTTCACGAGTTCCTTCTTGAGCGTACAGCCCAGCGAGGATGCGACGGACGAGGCGTCGCGGTCTGCACTGTTGATGTTGAACGCGGAGAATGCGGAGCCCTCTGCCACCTGATAGGACGCAATGGACTGTACTTCGCCGTTTTCGTCCCAATAGCAGAGCTCAAACGTGCAGACGTAGCTTTCTTTCCACACGGCGTAGAGCGTCAGGCTCTCCGTTTCGGAATCGATCGTATCTCTGTCGAAATCCCAAGGGTCGGAATAGGTCACTTCGCCCGTTGCCTCGTTCACCGTCTTTGTTCTGCACCAGCTGTCGATCCTGTAGCCCGAATAGACCACGGAGTCGCTGCCGTAGTCGTCGGGCGAAACGATCTTGGTGGAAGCCCCGGGCGCGAGATCGTAGTAATAGGTCGGCGCGCGGCTGCTGTTCTTGTATCTGCCGCCCTCGAGCTCGAACACGACCTTGACCCCCTCGAAGGAATCCCCTCCGCCGCAGGCTGTAAGAGTTCCTGCAAATATGCATGCAATGCACGCGCAGATGAGGAGAATGATTGCTCTTTTTCTTTTCATGAATACCTCGCTTTGCCGCCTTTGGTATAAAAATGCAGGAAGCGACCGCGGCGGAAAGTCCAATATGACATAATATTACAATATAACATTATACCCAAAACCTCCCCTCCCGTCAAGGAAAAAGCGTGATATCTGCGTGAATTATTTATAAAATAATCTTATATTTGCAAAAAGTTTGTCTTATGCGGAAAAATTATGCAAATATTCAACAAAAAATGTAAATTTTGACGTAAAAAGACGCTTCGCGCGGAAAAGGCGGAGCCGAGCTCCGCCTCATTCCGCATCATTTTTTGTTGATTCTTTCCGCACGCCGCAGAAAAATTTTTGATATTTCGACGCCGACGAGCGGCACGAGGCACAGCCCCGCGACGATGAGATACTGCAAAGGATCTAAGATCGTGAATCCGAAGAACGCTTCCCCGCCCGGGATGAAGGGCGTGACGAAGAGCAGGAAGAGCACGATCGCAAAGGAACCCGCCATCGCGGCGTAGAGGGCTTTGTTGTGCCCGCTCCCCCTTGCAAAGGCGGAAACGGTGTCCGACCGCTGGTTGGCGACGTGGACGAGCTGGGAAACGGAGATCGTGGCAAACGTCATCGTCATGGCAACGACCGCGCTTCCGAACCCGTAGAGGCCGATAAAGTATGCGCCGAGCGAGATCGCGGAGAGCAGGAAGCCGTGGAAGAGCACGCGCATCACGAGCCCCTTCTCAAACAGCGTACCCGACCTGACGGGCGGATGCTCCATGATATCGGGCGCGGCGGGATCGACGCCGAGCCCCAAGGCGGGCAATGTATCCGTCACGAGATTGATGATGAGCACATGCACGGCGAGGAGCGGCGCAGGCAGGTTGAAGAGAGTGGCGACGATGAGGGTCAAAATCTCCGCAATGTTGCCCGCGAGAAGGAACTGGATGACCTTGCGGATGTTGGCATACAC
>CANQUY010000172.1 GCA_947627125.1 uncultured Clostridia bacterium | reverse complement strand
CGCGAGATTCTTCGGGTCGGTTTTTCGGACTTCGTTCCCCCTCCATTTCTCAGAATGACGCGGGGACTGCCTCCGTTGGTTTATGAGATCCGCTCGCTGCGCTACTTCGCGCTACGCGCTCGTGCCGCGCTTAGTGCAACAAGAATGCGCGCGGGGCAGGGTGACGTGATTTAGAACGGCGGGGAAAATTCATAAAAATCCAATTACCGCGGGCGAAGGCCCGCGGTAATTGCGAAAATTTATGGAGATTGTATGGATAAACAATTATTTCTTCTCCGTCTTTGCTTTGTCCCTCTGTGCATTCGCACATGCGGGGCACACGGAGCAGTTTCCGCCGCAGTCACAGCAGGAAGATTTCCCCTGCTTCTTGCGTATGATCCTCCAGACGATCACCCCGACGACGAACCCCGCCGCCGCGATAATAATGAGAATTTCCCACCAGCTCATTGCTCCCCTCCGTCGCTTGCCGCAGCCTCTTTCTGAACCTCGTTCTCGGACATGGGCGCCTCATTTTCCGTCAAGGGGTGTTTCTTATTCCACAGAACGATGCCCGTGACGGCGAGTGCGATCGCCGCCGCGAAGATGAACACGGTCCACCACCAACTGCCGATGAGATAGATCATTGTGCCGACGATATAGCTCGTTGCGATCCAGAAGAGAAGCGTCCATTTGAACTTGCCCTTGGGGAGTTCCGCCCTTGCCGTGGCGCATGCCGCAAAGCAGGGTATGGTCACCATATTGAATGCAATAAAGGAGATGAGCGCGGGGATGGTGATGCCCGTTGCGCCGATCATGGCGACGGCCTCGGCAACGCCCTCCTCCGTGGAGATGAAACTGCCCGCGACGGCGGCTGCGAGGGTGCCGAACGTGGCAATGACGTTCTCCTTCGCAACGAGCCCCGTGAGGGCGGCGACGGCGAACACCCAACCTGCAGCACTGAGCTGGGAACCGAAGCCGAGCGGCGTGAAGAGCGGCTGGATCAGCATGCCGACGGAGCCCAAAATGCTCTGGTCCATGTGCATGTTGACGAGGCCCTCCACTCCCTCGAGGGAGGCATATTTGACGGGATCGCTCTCAAACAGCGCCTGTGCGTCCTCGAGCAGGAAATGCCAATTCCACGAGAAGTTGGAGAGGAACCAGATGACGATCGTCGAGGCAAAGATGATGGTGAACGCCTTTTTGACGAAGTGCTTGGTCTTATCCCACAGGTGGATCATGAGTCCCTTGAAGAGCGGCGCATGGTAGGCGGGGAGCTCCATGATGAAGGGCGGAACGTCGCCGCGCATGGTGGTATTTCGCATCAGAATGACGCAGACGATGGCCGTGACGATCCCGATAAGATACATGCCGTAGGTGATGAGGTCGGCGTTTCCAACCTCAAAATATGTGACGATGCCGCCCGCGATGGCCGTGAGAATGGGCAATTTCGCCCCGCAGGAGAACATCGGGATGACGCGGATGGTCGCAGTCCTCTCCTTGTCGTCGGCGAGGGTGCGGGTGTTGATCATGGCGGGCAGCGAACAGCCGAAGCCCATGATCATGGGCATGAACGCCCTACCCGAGAGGCCGAACTTGCGGAAGATCCTGTCCATGATGAACGCGACGCGCGCCATGTAGCCCGAATCCTCCAAAATGGAGAAGAAGAGGAACAGCGTTAAGATCTGCGGCAGGAAGCCGAGCACGGCGGAGAGGCCTCCCCAGATGCCGTCGCCGATGAAGCTACCGACCCAAAGGGGCGCGTTCTGCGTACAGAGCCCCAAGAGCACGCCGACCCAATCCAAAAGCCACGTCCATACGTTCGTCAGGATGACGCCCGGGGAAAAGACTGCGCCGTCGTAGAAGCAGGCGAGCAGCGTCACGCCGGGATTCGACATATCATAGCCGAGATCGGAGAGGCTCGGCAGTCCCCCTGCCATCGCGGAGATGAAGAAGAGGTCCTCCGAGAAGGTCAGATGGAAGATCGCAAAGAGGATGACGAGGAAGATGGGAATGCCCCAAATTTTGTGGGTCAAGACCTTATCCGCCTTGTCGGACTTGGAAAGTTTATCTCCCCTGTGTTTTCTCCTGTACGCGGAAGAGTAGTTCGCCGATATGTACTTATATCTCGCGTCGGCGACGACGGCCTCGAGATCGTCCCCGAAGGTGTCGTCCTGAAAGGTCGCCTTGAATTCCTCCACCATTTTGACGAGTTCGGGGTGCATTTTGACCTCGATCTCGTCCATTTCGACGAGTTTGACGGCATGGAAGAGCGGCGCATAGACCTTTGCCCCCTTCAGCGCGATACTGACGTCGCGGACGAGGTGGGCGAGGGGAGAATCGTGCAGGACGGTGACCCCCTTTCTCGGTTCCTTGGAAATGGAGATCGCCCTGTCCATGAGTTCCTTGATGCCTGCGCCCTTCAACGCAGAGATGGCGACGACGGGCAGACCGATCTTTTCCTCGAGTTCCTTTGCGTCGATCTGGTCCCCCTGCTTTTCGACGGCGTCCATCATGTTGAGGGCGATGATGACGGGGACGTCGATCTCCATGAGCTGGGTGGTGAGATAGAGATTGCGCTCGAGGTTGGTCGCATCGACGATATTGATGACGCAGTCGGGCTTTTCGTCGAGAATGAAGTTTCTCGAGATGACCTCCTCGGGGGTGTAGGGGGAAAGGGAATAGATGCCGGGGAGATCGACGATATCGACGGGTTCCGCCCCGCGCTTGTACGTCCCCTCCCGCTTATCCACCGTGACGCCGGGCCAGTTGCCGACGTAGGCCGTGGAACCTGTGAGCAGGTTGAAGAGGGTGGTCTTGCCGCAGTTGGGGTTTCCCGCCAAGGCAAACTTCATCATTTTTTCACCTCCATGGTGACGAGTTCCGCCTCCGTCTTGCGCAGGGTGAGCTCGTACCCGCGGATGGTCACTTCGATGGGGTCGCCTAAGGGGGCCTTTTTGCGGAGAAGGACCTCCGCCCCCGGTGTGACGCCCATGTCAAAAAGACGGCGGCGAAGTCTGCCCTCGCCCGAAACGGTCTTGACGACCCCTTTCTCGCCGACGGCAAATTCGCTCAAGAGCTTTGTTGTCATAGATACCTCCAAATGAAATTGAAAATTCAAAATTGAGCGCTCCGCGCTCATGCTGAGCGCCAGCGAAGCATCCCGTTAAACCAACGGACTTCGTTGTGCGGCGTCATGCTGAGAACGTGAGTAAAACGCAGTCTACACAAGCTGTACCGAAGCATCTCGCCGCATGCTTAACGGAATTTCGCCGCGAGATTCTAACTTCGCGCTACGCGCTCGTGCCGCGCTTAGACACGAATAGAATGCGCGCGGGGCGGGTTAGGTCCTCGGACTTCGTTCATTCTCCGTTCCTCAGAATGACGCGGCGGGG
>CANQUY010000171.1 GCA_947627125.1 uncultured Clostridia bacterium | reverse complement strand
GGCAGTGATATAATATGGACAGATTTGGTCCTTTTCAGCCATTTTGTGTGGATAAAGGGGTTCACAAATCAAATTTTCATAAGGAGAAAGACAATGAAAGGCAAAAAACGCATTTCCTTGCTTGCGGTGCTCGTCTGTGTCTTTGCTCTCGTGTTCGCTCTCGGGCTCATGAGCGCATGCGGAAACACGGACGACAACACAACCGCAGGCAATCAATGGTACTACGGCGCGGAAGTTCCCGCCGACACGTTCGGAAACGAGGGGGACCATTACCTCAACACCCAAACGCTTGCAAGTTATGTCAAGTCCGAAAACGGCACTTGGACGGAAACGGCTGCAAACTGGTACTATGGCACAGAGGAGCCCGTCGCCAACCTCGGCGCAACGAACGACTTCTATCTCAACACCGAGTCGGGTGCTCTCTATCAGAAGAAAACCGACGGCTGGGGTTCTCCGATTCTGACCCTCAAGGGTGAGCAAGGCAAACCCGGCCGTGACGGCGTCCTTTGGTTCTCGGGCGATAAGGACCCCGAGGCTTCGGACCCTCTGCTCAAGGATGCCATCAAGGGTGATTTCTACCTTAACACCGACGAATTCACCGTCTGGCAGTATAACGGGACGGATTGGACTAACCTCGGCTCCCTCGTGGGCGGAACGGGTGCCCGCGGTGCAAAGTGGTTCTACGGTTCCGCTCTCCCCGAAGCCGCTCCCGAGATCGTCGACGCGCAGGAAGGGGATTCTTACTTCCGTACATATGTCGATGACGAAACGCATACCGAAAATTATCGGATCTACTACTATGAAAAAGGTGAGTGGACCGTCAAGACGACAGTCGTTGTAGAGGAAATTGACGATGCGCTGTTCGGCAGCAACAACGAGGAATACTTTACGGACAACGGCGAAACGGTCGTCATCGAAAAGGTTGATAAGAGTGCGGCTGGTGTCACCATCCCCGGCCAGCTCAATGGCAAACCTGTGGAGATCGGGGAAGGTGCTTTCAGCTCTAATAAAACACTTACCTCTGTTACGTTGGAAGAAGGAGTGATCGGAATCGGAAGTCAGGCGTTTATGCTGTCTGGACTCACAGATATTACGATTCCCGAAAGTGTAAAGAAAATCGGTGACAACGCTTTCACTCTTTGCCAAAGCCTCAAAGAGATCACTCTTCCTGATGGCGTTGAGTCACTCGGATCGGATGCGTTCGCCGGCTGTGGATTTGAAACTGTGACGATCCCCGCAAGCGTTACGGAAATCGGAAATGAGGCGTTTGGCAGTTGCACAAGTTTGCACAGCGTAACGTTTGCAGAGGGGACGCAGTTGGACACGATTCCCGAAGCAATGTTTGATAAATGTAGTCAACTCAAATCCGTTGAGATTCCCGACAGCGTCACCACGATCGGAAAAGGTGCATTCCGTTGGAGCGGTTTAGAAACGATCAGTATCCCTTCCAATGTCGAGATAATCGAAGCCGAAGCGTTCCGCGGCGGCACGGGCGGACAATTTGAGCCGTCGCATTTAACTTCTATTGAATTTGCGGCAGACAGTCATTTGAGGGAAATCGGAAGTCAGGCATTTTGGCTCACCTCTCAGCTTTTAACAATCGAAATTCCCGCTTCCGTGGAGAAGATCGGGGGAAAAGCGTTTGACAGCTCGGGCGTTACCTCCGTCACCTTTGCCGAGAATAGTGTGTGCAAGGAAATTTTGGACGAATGCTTCATCAACTGTGAGAACTTGGAAACATTGAAGCTCCCCGAGGGGTTAGAGAATGTCGGCAAGAATATTGTCTATAACACTAAAATCTATAATACTCCAGACAACTGGAAGACTTTATCGGCGAACGGAACAGAAAAGTGGAGTTATCTCATAGTCGATGGTTGCCTCATCAAGTTGAAGAAGATCAACGATGGAATAGCAAATATCACGTCGGACATGGTAAACTCTGCCGAAAAGCTCACGGCATTGATCGCGGGCGGCGACTATACACTGACGCTCCCCGAGGGCATACGGATCATCTCCGAGAGCTTTTCGTGTGTACGGAAATTAAGTGGAAGTAGCTTAACAAATACTGATGCTGCCGATTCGGCAATTAAGTCGTATGTGAAAGTCGTAATACCTTACACCGTGGAATACATTTCCAATTATGCGTTCAGCTTCAATACCAAAATGGAGTATGCCGTGGGGAAAGTGACCTATCTGGCCGAGGTCGAGATAGAGGACACGACGGAGCATCCCTCAAAGTTGAAGTCGATCGGCACGGGGGCATTCTCATCGTATCAAACGGGGATCAAGAAAATCAATATTCCCAACAGCGTGACGCATATCGGCGCAAACGCTTTGGGCGAACCTTCTGCCGGAGAATCACATTACAGGCTGTTGCCTCGGACTGAGAGCTCAGAATGGACAAAAACCGAAAGCGGAGCAAATACTTTCCCTGTTCATTACAAATATGTCATTGATAGTGATGAAGTCAAGATCTCGACCGAGGGCTGGTATTCGGCGGATAAGACGGCGGAGGAAATGACACAACCGCATGCAAACAATGTAGACTTCAATGGAAACGGAAGAACCTTTGTCAGCTGGTTCAGCGACGTGAAAGACGGAAATCCTGTAACGGAGTTTTGGTTCTCGCTCTACACGGGCGTGGAATTGTGGCGTTGATCTACATTCATACTGCGCTTGCTGCTTGAAATGCAGCGAAAATCAGCTCACAGACGGGTAAATCTCCTTTTGCCCGAAACATATCCACACAGCAAAAAAGAGAGGGCGACCTCTCTTTTTTGTGTGGTATGGACGAGGTGTAGGGCCCTCCGCTCATTCTGAGCGTAGCGAAGAATCCCATAAAACGCACGGAAGCAAAATTGGGAACAACAACCCCTCAGTCACTGCGTGACAGCTCCCCTAAGAGGGGAGCCGAGGGGGCGGCGTCATGCTGAGAACGGGAGTACAAACGCAGTCATGCCCCCTCCCGAGAGCATGCTGAGAACGGGAGCACAACGCAGTCATGCCCCCTCCCGAGGAGGGGGGTAGGGGGGTGGGCAACGACCGCATCGTGTCCATACGCCCCGCGAGATTCTTCGGGTCAATTCCCGTCCTTTCGTCTTTCTCTCGTTCTCAGAATGACGCGGGGCTGGTTCCGTCGGTTTACGATATCCGCTCGCTGCGCTTGGGATGAGGACGAGGTGCGGCGTCATGCTGAGAAGGGGAGTGGGACGAAGTCTATGCCCCCTCCCGAGGAGGGGGGTAGGGGGGTGGGCAACGACCGCATAGTACACGCCCCCGCGAGATTCTTCGGGTTAAATCCCGTTCTTTCGTCCTGCTCCGTTTCTCAGAATGACGCGGGGGCTGGTTCCGTCAGTCTACGAGATCCGCTCGCTACGCTACTTCGCGCTACGCGCTCGTGCCGCGCTTAGACGCAAATAGAACG
>CANQUY010000170.1 GCA_947627125.1 uncultured Clostridia bacterium | reverse complement strand
CACCCGAGCCGCCCGAAGGCGTGGCCGAGCACGATCCCGGGGACGACCATGGAAACGTAATAGAGGACGTCCCCCTTCGCCGCGGGCACCCACATGTGAAAGACGAAGATCATGAACGGGATGAGCCCGACGACGCCACCCAGCCACGTGATCCCGCCCGCCACAAGCTTCCCCTCCTCGATGGAATGGAAGACCGCATCGAAGAGAAAGGCGGAGGCGTAGAGCACGACGGCCCCGAGCGCGGAGAAGAACAGCATTCTGTTCCGCGAGATGCCGTCCACCTGTTCCCGCTTGGCAATGACAAGGAAAGTGATGACATAGGCGACGAGGCCGAGAACCATCATCAATCCGTACATCGGGACATGGATCCCGAAAATGTGAATGACAGGTAACATATTTTTTCAGAAGTCCTCAGGATGCGAACACGGGTTCGAGGACGATCGAGGTCGCGTCCGCGTCTGCGCCGAAGGTGTAGAGGTGGAATACCTGATCCGTGGTGATCTGGACGGGATCGGCGTCCGACCCCTGAAGCCGCCAGCCGAGGAACCCTTCGATATCAAGTTTGTTGTCGTTATCGTTGAAGGGAAGATAGTTTTGGCCGATGACCGCGGCAAGATCGTTGGGACGTACATAGCCCGCATGATCGGAATCGGCAAACGAGATCCTGATGCGCTCGCCTGCGCGCCTTTCCGTGGCGTTCGCCCTCAAGGTGATGTAGCCGTCCGCACCCGTGAGAACGCCCGCGTCCGCGATCTCCCCGTTGCCCCTGACAACGAGCGTGTTGTTGTAATAGAAGCCGTCGAACGTGAAGTAGGCAAGATAGGAAGCATCTTCAAAATTAATGCCCAAACTGCCGCCGAGCTGCGTCTTGTTGACCCCTCTGATTGTGTAATTGAAGGGATCAAAGCCGCTCCCGGACGGGAATGTTATATTCAATGTCACGTCAACAAAATTGTCGGGGTCAAGCAGCTGGTCGCAGCTGTAGTTCCCGCATGCGAATTGGCAGGAACCGCAGCCGCCCTGGCAATCGCAGGCACAGTCGGTAAAGCAGGAGGAATTGCAGCCGCCGCAGTGGACAAGCCCGCAGGAGCCGCAGTTGCTGTCGCAGCCGTCGGGATTGAAGCAGTAATCGAAGAGATCGCACCCGTGGCACGATTCGCAGGTTTCGTAGCAGCCGCGGTCGCATTCCGAATAGCATGCCGCGCAATCGTCGCAGCCGATACTTTCGCAGATACAGGCGAGATCGTCGGTAATGAAGCAGCCGCCGAACAGGAAAGAGCTCGCGATGACGCCGCCCGCAAGAATGGCCTTCCCCTTCTTGCTCTGGAAAAGAAATTGCAGGAACTTATCGAACTTGTTCAAAGGAAACCTCCGCTAAAACGTAAAATTCACTCGATTTTTGCTGCCGATAGCAATTTTTGTTTGTCATTCCATGACAAACTGCCCCCATGGGGGCGAACCTTATGATTGTTTCTGTCTATATTATACTTTGTATTAGCGAAAATGTCAATAGAAATATACTTAGATTTCTTCCCTTTTTTATGTCATTCCATAAAATTTTTGGAAACCCCGTTCTCGGCCGCCCCGCCCGCTCATGCTGAGCGCAGAGAAGGACGGGAGGACGGACACTGCCCGCCCGCCGCGTCATTCTGAGAAACGTAAAAAGAACGAAGTCCGAGGAACTAACCCGCCGCGTCATTCTGAGAAACGGAGTAGGATGAGAGGATGGGACTTAACCCGCCCCGCGCGCGTTCTATTTGTGTCTAAGCGCGGCACGAGCGCCGTCCTTGGCGCGAAGTTAGAATCTCGCGGCGATCGTCCGTACTGTATGCGGCGAGATGCTTCGGTACAGCTCTCATAGACTGCGTTGTGCTCCCTTTCTCAGCATGACGCCGCGCCCGCTCCCCCTGAGAAAGCCCCAACGCAGTCATGCCCCCCTCCTGAGGAAGCCCGAACGCAGTCATGCCCCCTCCCGAGGAGGGGGGTAGGGGGGTGGGCAACATTCCCCCCTTTTTTTCACTTCTAAATAAACTACTTAAATTTCTCCAAAACCATTGCCAAAAGAAATTTTTATGCTATAATGGAACAAAAGGAGGGAATATCATGAAAAAGAAACTTTTAGCGCTGGGCGCGGCGGCGGTGTTCGCGCTCACAGGGCTCTTTGCGGCGGCATGCGACAACGGTTCGCAGCAGAACACGGGCTCGGACGATCCCCAGCAGGAACAGGGCTCGGACGACATTCAGAAGGACCCCGACGACGGGAAGGGGGATGAAATGAAGGAGAGAGAACTGCGCGTCCTGCGCGAGGGCTTCACCTACAAGACCGATCAGACGGAACACACCGTCACATATACCGACAGCGAGGGCAAGGAGATCACCCTCTACGGAAACGTATGGGCCCCCTTAAAAAACGGCAAATATCCTGCGAAATATCCCGCCGTCATTCTCTGCCACGGCTTCAACGGGCACTATACCGATTTCCCCGCGGAGTGTCAGGCATTTGCGGAACGGGGATATGTCTGCTATGCGTTTGACTTTTGCGGCGCACAGGCGGGCGGCAAGAGCACGGGCAGAACGGCCGCCGACTACACCCCTTTCACGATGAAGGAGGACCTCCGCGCGGCGATCGCCGACATCAAGACGCTCGACAACGTGGACGGCACACAGATCTTTCTCTTCGGCGGAAGTCAAGGTGGGTTCGTGACGGCCTTGACGGCGGCGGATGAGGACATCAAGGACCAGATCGCAGCGGTCGCCATGTATTTCCCCGCGCTCAACATTCCCGAAGATTGGCGGGGAAAGCCCGAAGAAACGACTTCCCCCTTCCCGGGATTTTCCATCAGCGGGAAATATATCCATTCGGTACAGGACCTCGACCCCTACGCCGTGATCGGGAACTATGAGAAGGATATCTGCATCATTTGGGGAGATCAGGACAATATCGTCCGCCGTGAATTTATCGACAGGGCGGTGGAGGCATACGGCGCGGCGCGGGTGGAGCTCACGGTCATCCAAGGCGCGGGGCACGGGTTTGTCCCTGCGGTGTCCGCCGAGGCGGCCCAAAAAGTGCTCAAATTTTTGGAATCCCGCACTTATGTTGTAGAATAAGGGCCTTTGTCGCGAGCAGATCGCTCATGCTGAGCGTCAGCGAAGCATCCCGTTAAACGCACGGGAGCCTGTAGCGGCGTCATGCTGAGAATGGGAGTACAACGCAGTCTGCGGGAGCTGTACCGAAGCATCTCGCCGCATATATTACGGACATTCGCCGCGAGATTCTTCGGGTTAGGTCTTTTTAACTTCGTTCTTTCTCCGTTTCTCAGAATGACGCGGCGGGTTGGTCCCGTCCTCTCGTCCTGCTCCCTTTCTCAGAATGACGCGGCGGCTCCTGCTCCGTCGGTTTTACGGGAGCCTGTAGCGGCGTCATGCTGAGAATGGGAGTACAACGCAGTCTACGGGAGCCGTACCGAAGCATCTCGCCGCATGGTTTTACGGATAGTCGCCGCGAGATTCTTCGGGTTAGGTCACCTTGACTTCGTTCTTTCTCCGT
>CANQUY010000169.1 GCA_947627125.1 uncultured Clostridia bacterium | reverse complement strand
TGGATAAGGAGATCCAGCCCCGCCGCCGATTTGAGTATAACGACCAGTTAAAACAAAAGAAAAAGGAGTTGGAAGAAATCAGTGATTAGTGATTAGTGAGTAGTGAGTAGTGAAGGTCAACTCCACACTTCACACTCCACACTCAACACTCAATGGGAGATCGCAATGGATAATGAAAATACGGTAAAATTCAAAAGCAAGAAATTTAGCATACGTATAGTAAATTTGTATAAATATTTATGCGAAACAAAAAACGAGTATATTTTGTCAAAACAAGTTCTGCGAAGCGGGACAAGTATTGGTGCGAATATTGCCGAAAGTGAGTGCGCAAGCAGTAAAAAAGACTTTACAAATAAAATTTATATTGCACTTAAAGAATGTTCGGAAACACTATATTGGTTAGAATTGCTCTATGAAACAGATTTTATAGGAAAAGAGCAATATGATAGTATCAATCATGATTGCTTGGAATTACGAAAAATGCTCACTTCTATAACGAAAACCACGGCGAAGAGCAGTGATTAGTGAGAAGTGATTAGTGACGGTCAACTCCACACTTAACACTTCACACTCAACACTTCACACTCAACACTTAACACTTCACACTCAACACGGAGGACTGCAATGGAAAAATTAAAAATGCAATCGATGGATAAGGTGCAATACAATATCGAAAAGATACGGGAGATGTTCCCGAATGCAGTGACGGAAGTCAAGCGGGGCGAAAAAACAGAGCTTGCCGTTGATTTCGACGTGCTCAAACAGGAGCTTGCGGATACCCTCATCGACGAGCGGGAGCTTCGCTATCAGTTCACTTGGCCCGATAAGCAGAAGTCGATTTTGCTTGCCAATACCCCCGTCAAAGCGACGCTCCGCCCCGATAAGGAAAAGAGCGTGGATTTCGATAACACGCAGAATTTATATATCGAGGGCGACAACCTCGATGTCTTGAAACTCCTCCGCGAAACATATCTTGGAAAAATTAAAATGATCTATATCGACCCGCCGTATAACACGGGCAACGACTTTGTGTATGAGGACGATTTTGCCCTCGAAGGCGAGGAGTATAAATACGGCAGCGGGCAGTATGACGAGGCGGGCAACCGTCTGTTTCAAAATACCGAGAGCAATGGCAGATTCCACACCGATTGGCTGAACATGATCTATCCGCGCTTAAAAGTTGCGAAGGATTTATTAACAGACGACGGCGTGATTTTTATCAGCATTGATGATAATGAAGTGGAAAATTTGATTAAAATCGGGGATGAAATATTTGGAAGAGATAATCGTGTAGGAATTATTGTTGTAAAAAGCAACCCTCGTGGCTCTATGTCAGAAGCGGAGTTGGCGTATTTACATGAATATTTACTTGTTTATTGTAAATCAATTTATGAAATTGATATGTTCGGGGCAGAGTTGTCCGATGACATGAAAGACGAATATAAGTATAAAGATGAATTTGGCAATTATCGTTTATTGGGATTGAGAATGCGTGGGGGTTTTTGGCGAAAATCTCAGCGTCCTAATTTGTATTTTCCAATTTACATAAATCCGCAAACAGGGGCAGTATCTTTAACTCAAAATGAAAAATTTAACGAGGTTTCTTATCCAATACAGCCATCCACTATGGAGGCGGGGACATGGCGTTGGAGTAAAGAAAAAATAGAGAAGGATAAACATTTTTTAATCGGAAAACAAGTAAAGCGAAATGATTCTCTTGTTTGGGATATTTTTCAAAAAGACTATCAGGAGCGTGTTGGGGGGCGGAAAACCAAAGTTAAAACCATTTGGGAAGATCCGGAAGTAAATTATCAAAACGGCACAGTTGAAATAAAAAGTCTTTTTAATGCAAATGGAATATTTAATTATTCCAAACCGGTTTTTCTTATAAAAAAAGCCATTGCTATGGCAGCGAATGAAGACTCTCTTATCCTCGACTTTTTCTCCGGTTCGGCGACGACGGCGCACGCCGTGATGCAGCTCAACGCCGAGGACGGCGGGAACAGAAAGTTCATCATGGTACAGCTTCCCGAACCTTGCGACGAAAAGAGCGAGGCATATAAGGCAGGCTACAAGACGATCTGCGACATCGGCGAAGAGCGTATCCGCCGCGCGGGGAAGAAGATCATAAAGGAGTTAGGGAATAGGGGACAGGAGTTAGAAAAGGGCGGACAGATGACCTTAGACTCCCTAACCCCTAATCCCTCGCCCCTAACCCCTACCCTCGACATCGGCTTCCGTGTTTTGCGGCTTGATTCCTCGAATATGCGGGAGGTCTACTACCACCCCGAACAGTACACGCAGACCCTTTTGGACGACCTCACCGACAATATCAAAGAGGATAGAACGCCCCTCGATCTTCTCTTCCAGGTCATGCTCGATTTGGGCGTGAAACCCTCGGCAAAGATCGAAGAAAAGGAAATCGCGGGAAAGCGCGTTTTTGTCGTCAACGAGAATGAGCTGATCGCCTGTTTCGATGATGAGATCACCGACGAAGTTGTCAAAGCCATTGCGCAAATGCAGCCGCTCTATGCCGCCTTCCGCGACAGCTCCTATGCCTCCGACTCCGTCGCCGCCAACTTCGAGCAAATTTTTGCAACATATTCACCAAGTACGAAAACGGAAGTATTGTAAAAGGAGAAAACATGATGACTTTGCAAGAGTTTGAAAAGGAATATTGGAAATACTATTTGATTTTAGAAACAGATTTTTTGGCAACAGAAAGATACTTGACCATTCATCCCCAAAATGCAAAAGCATTTTCGGTGGAATATATTAAGCAAATCGATTCTATTTGCAGCGAAGTGGATGTCCTCCTGAAACAGTATTGTAAGCAAATCAATGCCACTTCGACCGCAGACAATATAAGTAAATATGCGGCAGAATTGTTGGTAGTCAAAACAGATTTTACGACAAGAACTATTAAGCAAAAAAATGGCAATACGGAGATATTTCAGCCTTGGCTGAACTGGACAGCAGCAACAAGTCCTCAATGGTGGAAAAATTACAATGCAATCAAGCATCACAGGACAGAACTTAACGGCGCAGGCGAGCCGAATTACACATTGGCGAATCAAGAAACGATTATGAATGCGTTGGTTGCTCTGTTTCAAACGGCAATGTACATGTATAAAGATTTGGCAAAAATGGAAGCAAGTAAGTTGGAAATCCCGCTACCTGCATCAAAATTATTTGAAATCAAGGATTGGGATGAAACAGTTGTTGTGAACGATAGCCTTGTCTTTGCGATAGATAATGGTGAATTGAACATAAGCTATTAAGATATATGAAATTCCAATTCAAAATTCAACAATATCAGACAGAGGCGGTGAATGCCGTCGTGAAAGTCTTTGAGGGGCAGCCATTCAACGACCGCCTTTCCTATCTGCGCGATTTGGGCAAGCATACTGCGCCCGTGCAGCAGACCTTTGAAACAGTCGCAGACGACTATGCGAGCGGCTTCGGCAATGCGCCGATCGAGCTATCCGATGAGCGGCTCCTCGAAAATATCAATTCGGTGCAGACGGCGAACAACATCAAGCTCTCCTCCGCGCTCTCCGACCCGTTCGGGA
>CANQUY010000168.1 GCA_947627125.1 uncultured Clostridia bacterium | reverse complement strand
AGCCAAGGAGCCGCCTCCTTGGGGGCCGAACGCAGTCATGCCCCGCCGCGTCATTCTGAGAAACAGAGTGGGAACGAAGTCAAGGTGACCTAACCCGAAGAATCTCGCGGCGGGGATCCATAAAGCATGCGGCGAGATGCTTCGGGTCAACTCTCATGGACTGCGTTGTGCTCTCGTTCTCAGCATGACGCCGCTATGGGCTCCCGTTCTCAGCATGACGCCGCTATGGGCTCCCGTTCTCAGCATGACGCCGCTATGGGCTCTCATTCTCGGCAAGGCGCCGATGCGGTTCCATAGACGCGGCAATATAAAACCCGAGGCGGAGGCCTCGGGTTCTATAAAATTTTGGAGAGTCGGGCGGGCGCGGCTGGGACCGCTCCCGCCCTTAGGGATACCTCGATTGTACCGCCTTCCCCCGCAAAAATCAACCTACTCTTCGCGCGCCGCCCTCTATTGTGTGAAATATCGCAGTAGAGTCCGAAATTCTTACTCTACTGAGAGTAGAATTGTTGACAAGTAGCGCGTTTCAAGCTATAATGGAGGCATGGAAGAACAGGATTTTCTTGCAGCCACCATCGGAAAAAATATCACAAGACTTCGGAAACTTTCGGGCATGACACAGCTTGAACTTGCCGAAAAGCTCAACTATTCCGATAAATCCATCTCAAAGTGGGAACAGGGCAACGGGATCCCCGACGTGCGGATCCTCGTCCAGCTTGCCGAACTTTTCAACGTGTCTGTGGACGACCTCGTCCGCGAACACAAGGAAAAGCCCGTCGTTCCCAAGCGCGAGAAAAAGATCCGCCGTCTTATCGTCACGTTACTGTCCGTCGGCGTCGTCTGGCTCGTCGCCGTGGCCTGTTTTGTGCTGATCGGCGTCGCGTGGAACGTGCAGGGCGAGTGGCGGAAAGGGGCGTGGCTGGCCTTTGTGTACGCCGTGCCTGCGAGCGCGATCGTCGTCACCGTCTTTTCGAGCATCTGGCACTGGAAATGGACGCGCGTCATTGCAATTTCCGTGCTCATTTGGACCTTCCTCGCCTGCATTTATCTGACCCTTTGGGCATGTGAAGTCAGCGAGGGCATGTGGCTCATCTTCCTCGTCGGCGTGCCGTTGCAAATTTTGGCGCTCATCTACTTTGTATGGCGGAGAAAGGTCCGTCTGAAGGAGGAATCATGAGAGAGGTCCCCGTGCCCGATTCGGCCGAAAAAAGGGAGAAGATCAAGCGGGCGTTTCAAAGAAAATCGACGACTTATAGCGCGTTTTTCTTCATTTTTCTTGCGATCTCCGTGGCCGCCTTTCTCGGCGCGATCATCTCCGTTATCGTATTTGAATTCAAGGGAGATCTGTCCGCTTCGCTCGCCATCATTCTGCTCTCTTCCTTTCTCGGCGGCGGAATGGTCTGTGGCGGCGCGGCCTATCTCTTTTCCCGCCTGCTCTCGGCGGCTGACCTCATGCGGCTGGACTTTTCGGAGCGGTGCGATTCGGAAAAGAGCTTCTATGTGGGCGAAGGGACGCTCGCGACCTTCGGAAACGGCGAACTTCTCCTCCACGGCGACAAGGGCGGCGCGAAGGATATCCGCATTCCCTATGCCGAAATCAGGCTCTTTTCGGTGTGCACGCGCAGGGCTCCCAAGGAAAAGGGGGAGTGGAGCGTCGTGTTTGAACTTCCCGCCCGCTATCTCGCAAAGAGCGGCAGGGCGGAAAAAGACGAGAAACTCCTCGTGCAGACGGACGCCAAGGAACGACTCTACAGAGTTATCGAAGAGGAGGGGCTGATTCTTCTCGGCGAGGAGCGTACGGCGCAAAAAAATCGCAGATATGCGCTGAAAACGAAGTTTTATGTGCCCGTTCCAAGCAAGCGGCGGCGGGCGCTCGTCATGATGATCCTCGGCTTTGCCGTCGCGGCGGGCGGGATCCCCGCGGCGATCTGGTGGAACGTCACGGCGGGGAGTTTTCTCGCCGCTATCGGCCTCTTTTTGGGACTGCGCAGCCTTTCAAACTTCCTCGCCGCAAAGAGCGTGTTTGCGGTGTACCAAGAGGGGATCTATTGGAAAGAGGAGAGCGGCGAGCGCATCTTTCTGAAGTGGGAAGAGGTGACGGCCGTCACCCGCACGCATGCGGGGGATACGCCCGTATTAAAGGTGGAATGCCCCTACGGGGCCTATCACCTGCCCGACATTGCGGGCGTGTATGAGTATTTGCAGGAGAACTACCCCGAAAAGTGCGGGTGAGAATGTCCCCCGTCGCGTGCTCATCCTGACCCGCTGTTCTTAAATCACGTCATCCTGAGCTCCGTCGAAGGATCACCGCATTATAAATAAGGTGATGGTTCGACTACGCTCACCATGACGTGATTGGAATGCCTGCGCGGGGCGCCATGACGTATTCAGAACGCTTCAATGGGCCTCGTTCTCAGCATGACGCCGCTATGGGGTCCCCTTGCTTCCCCTTTTAGGGGAAGTACCCCGAAGGGGGAATAGGGTTCAGGAACCCCTCAGTCACTGCGCGCCGGCTCCCCTACAAGGGGAGCCAAGGAGGAGGCGGGGACATTCCCAAAAAAACTTAAAGAGGTCAAAACGGAAAGAATATGCTCTGTTCACAGTGCGGAAAGAATCAAGCGCAGCCGTATGTGCGGCGGACAGCGGAGGGGGAAAAGACGGTTTTCCTCTGCCCCGATTGTTATCGCCGTCTGTACGGCGAGGCACGTCCCGAAGCAAATGCACGGCGGGCGTGTCCCTCCTGCGGGGCGACGCTTGCGCAGTTCCGCAAGACAGGCCTTTTGGGCTGTGCCGACTGCTATTCCGTATTCCGTGAGGAGCTCATTCCCACCGTGCAGTTCATCCAAGGTCGGCTGCGCCATACGGGGAAGGACCCCGCCCGCGCCCTCGACGAAGAGCAGCGGGAGCTCCAAGGGGAACTCATCGACGCGCAGAAGATGGGCGATAAGTTTATGGAACAGCGTATCCGCTACCGTCTTTCCGTCATTCACAGGCTCTTGAACGGAGGTGACGAATGAATATCTCCTATGAGAGCGTGGCGGTGTCCTCGCGCATCCGCCTTGCGAGAAACTTTCAGGACTGCCCCTTCCCCGATCGGCTCCTTCTGAGCCCCCACGGGCGGGAGAGGGCCAGCGAGATCGTTCGCACCATCAATGCGGAACTCAACGCGCTGGAGGAATTCGACCTCTATGACGTCGGCACGCTCACCGAGGAGCGGGCTGCCTACCTTGTCGAGCGCAACCTCATCTCCCGCGATCTCGTCCGCCACAGCGATATTTCGGCCGCCCTCATCACCCCCGATGAGAGCATTTCCGTCATGATCAATGAGGAGGACCATATCCGCGAACAGTATTTCACCCGCGGCTACGACCTCAAAAAGGCGTATGAGCGCATCACGGGGATCGACGACGTCATCTCCGAATCCATTCCCTTCGCGTTCGACAGGGAATTCGGCTATCTCACCGCCTGCCCCACCAATTTGGGCACGGGCCTCAGGGCATCCGTCATGATGTTCCTGCCCGCCATCTCGAGAAGGGGACTGATGAAGCAGGTCGTCACCGAACTCAACCGCTTGGGGCTCACCGTGCGG
>CANQUY010000167.1 GCA_947627125.1 uncultured Clostridia bacterium | reverse complement strand
AAGGTCGAGGGCGGAAAGATCATCGACAAGGATTACAAGGGGGAATAAGACAATGGCACATTCGGCAGTAGGCGTTATCTTTTCAAACATTCATGACGAAAATATCCCTGAGCTTTCCCGCCACAGAACGATGGCTTCCATCCCTTACGGCGGAAGGTACCGTCTTATCGACTTCACCCTCTCGAACATGGTGAATTCGGGCATCACGACGGTGGGGATCGTCACCAAGAACAATTATCAGTCGCTCATCGACCATCTCGGCAGCGGCAAGGATTGGGACCTCGCGCGGAAGGACGGCGGCATCATTCTTCTCCCGCCCTATTCCGACGAAACGGACGCGCCCTATACGACCCGTCTTGAGGCTCTGATGGGGATCACGGGCTTTTTGACGCACCGCAACGAGGACTATGTCGTCATCACCGACTGCGACGGCATCGCAAGGGTAAATATACAGGAGATCCTGCACTTCCATGAACAGAACATGGCAGACATTACAATGGTCTACCATGAGGAAACGGAACCCGTGCAGTCCTCCTACTATATGACGCTCCAGCCCGACGAAACAGGGAGATTGAAGAGCCTCAAGATCAATCCCAAGCTCAAGGGAGGCAAGTACAACCTCTATGTCAATATTATGGTGATGAGCAGGGAATTCCTCATCAACACCATTCAGGACGCCGTGACGAGGGGACTTTCGAGCTTCGGCAGGGATATCCTCACGAAGAATGTCGATACCCTCCGCATCTTCGGCTATAAATTCAACGGCTACTATGCGACGATCAGCTCGCTGCAAAATTATTTCAGCCACAGCATGGAACTCCTGCAAAAGGAGGTCCGCGACGAGCTCTTCGGCGCACGCGACGTCTATACGAAGGTCCGCGACTCTGCTCCGAGCAAGTATATCAACGGCGCCGTGGTGAAAAACTCTCTCATCTCCGACGGCTGCGTCATCGAGGGAACGGTGGAAAACTGCATTCTCTTCCGCGGCGTCAAGGTCGGAAAGGGGAGCGTCATCAAGAATTCCATCATCATGCAGGATTCCGTCATCGGCTCGAACGTTTCGCTCGACTGCGTCATTACGGATAAAAACGCCGTCATCCGCGACAAGAGGCATCTTGCGGGGTGCGAGGCGTTACCTTACTTCATTGCCAAGGGCAGAATGCTCTGAGAAAAGTTCAATTTAAGGGGAAATTTATGAGTGCTACATCTAAAAAGAAGGGAAAGCAGGCAGAGATGGATTTGACGGAGGTGGAAGTCCTCGGCAAGGCGGAGGAGGCTCCGGAAGAAGCTCCCGCAGAGATCAAGGTGGAGGCCGTAAAGAAGATCCTCTTCGTGGCTTCCGAGGCTGCGCCCTTCATTTCGACGGGCGGGCTTGCCGAAGTCATCGGCTCCCTCTCCAAGGCGTTGGCCAAGGAGGGGAAGTATGACGTCCGCGTCGTTGTTCCGCTCTATCAGGACATCAAAAAGGAATACAGAAAGGATTTCAAATTCCTCGGCAATACCTATGTCGCTCTCTCGTGGAGGAACCAGTATTGCGGTATTTTTGAATACAAAAAGGACAATGTGACCTTCTATTTCCTCGACAACGAATACTATTTCAAGCGTCCCGGGTGCTACGGCTACTATGACGACGGTGAACGGTTTGCTTTCTTCTGCCGCGGCGTCATGGAGATGATGAACTTCATCGGCTTCTATCCGGATATCATGCACTGCCACGATTGGCAGGCCGCCCTTGCCGCGCTCTATCTCAAGACGAATTACTGTTTCCGTCCCGAGTACCAGTTCATCCGCGCGGTGTTCACGATCCACAATATCGAATATCAGGGGCAATATTCTCTCGATCTTCTCGAGGATCTCTTCGGCATCTCCTATCAGTTCCGCCATTTTGTGGAATATGACCGCTGCATCAACCTGATGAAGGGGGCGATCGAGTGCTGCGAATGCTTCTCGACGGTTTCCCCGACCTACGCGCAGGAGATCAAGGATCCCTACTATTCCCACGGGCTCGACCCCATCATCCGCAGGAACGAATTCAAACTCCGCGGCATTCTCAACGGGATCGACCCCGAATATTACGATCCCGCGACGGATCTCGCGCTCTTCCAAAATTACAGCGCAGACGACATGGCGGGCAAGGCAGTCTGTAAGGAAGAATTGCAGCGCATGCTGAATCTTCCCGTCAAGCCCAATACGCCCATTCTTGCAATGATCACGCGCCTCGTCACCCACAAGGGGCTCGACCTCGTGAAGGAGGTCATCGAACAGGCGCTCAGGCAGGATATGCAGTTCATTCTGCTCGGAACGGGGGACTCCTCCTATGAGGCATACTTCTCCGACCTTGCGAGAAGATACCCCGGGAAGGTCGTATCCATCATTTCCTTCAATTCCGATCTCTCCCGCAAGATCTATTCGGGCGCGGATCTCTTCCTGATGCCCTCGAAGAGCGAGCCGTGCGGCCTCTCCCAGATGATCGCTTCCCGCTACGGGACGATCGCCATCGTGCGCGAAACGGGGGGACTGCGCGACAGTATCACGCCCTTCGGCGCAGGCGGGAACGGCTTCACCTTCCGCGACTACAACGCCTACGATATGCTCTATGTCATCAATGAGGCGATCGGCGTCTATCACAGCCCCGAGATCTGGAAAAATCTTGTCCAAAAGGCAATGACGACGGATTTCACATGGGCATCTTCCGCACGGTATTATGAGGAAATGTATCTCGGGCTTTTAAAGTAATACTTATTTTCAGGAGAACTTATATACATGGCAAAACTGACAGAACAGGAGGCTCAACGCCTGATCGCGGGGAAACTGACCCGTTATTTCGGCGTGAGCCCGCAGGAAGCATCGAGGGAACAGATCTACAAAGCCGTCGTGATGAGCGTGAGGGATATCATGCTCGAAAAACGGCAAAAATTCCATCTGAAGATCAAGGCCGCAAAGGCCAAGCGCGTCTATTATCTCTGCATGGAATTCTTGATGGGCAGATCCCTCAAAAACAGTGTCTACAATCTCGGCATCGAAAAGCCCATCGCGGGTGCGCTCAAGAGCTTGAATATCGAGCTCGAGGAACTCTACGAAGAGGAACCCGACGCGGGGCTCGGAAATGGGGGACTCGGCAGGCTTGCGGCGTGCTTTTTGGACGGACTTGCGACACAGAACTATCCTGCAATGGGATTCTCTATCTGTTACCAATACGGGCTCTTCAAACAAAAGATCGTGGATGGCTGGCAGATGGAACTCCCCGACGTTTGGCTTCCGGGCGGCGAGGCGTGGCTCACGCAGCGTTCCGATAAACAGTTCATCGTCCGTTTCGACGGCGAACTTGAAGAAAAATGGACAGACCACGGCATGGAAACCGTCTATCACAATGCAAAGGAAGTGGAGGCGACCGCCGTCGATATGATGGTGTCGGGCGCCGATTCCGAAGCGGTGAGCGTGCTCCGTCTGTGGCGCTCGAGAGCGGTACAGAAGTTTGACATGCAGCTCTTCTCGCAGGGAAATTACGAGGCGGTCATGCGGGACGACAGCGACGCCCAGCTCATCTCCAAGGTGCTCTATCCCTCGGATAACCACTACGAGGGCAAGTCGTTGCGCCTGAAACAGCAATATTTCC
>CANQUY010000166.1 GCA_947627125.1 uncultured Clostridia bacterium | reverse complement strand
CGTAGCTCGTAAAGGCGTCGAAACTTGCCGAAGCGGGCGAGAGGAGCACGTTCTGCCCCTTCTCCGCGATGAGATAGGCGACGCGGACGGCGAGGTCGAAGGGCCTGCAGAGCGTGACGGCCGTATACCCCGTCTTGAGGGCGGCGTTCAGAATGCGGAAGGCATTTTCGCCGTAGATGACGGCATGGACGACGTTGGAGGTCTTGAGCGCCTCGAAGAGCGGTTCGTAGGAATATCCCTTATCCTTGCCGCCGAGAAGGAGCACGCTCTCCCCCTTCACGCTGCCGACGGCCTTGATGGCGGAATCGACGTTGGTCGCCTTGCTGTCGTTGATGAACTGAATGCCGTTCACCTCGCCCACCTTCTCGATGCGGTGTTTGACGCCGCGGAAATTCTGAAGCGCCGTGCGGATCGGCTCGTTCCCGATCCCCATGAGCTTTGCGGCCGCGATCGCCGCAAGGGCATTGGCGCGGTTGTGCTCGCCGTCGAGCGCAAGTTCGTCCGCGGAGAAGAGCCGTTCCCCGTACCAGCAAAAGCTGTTATCCTGTATGTATGCGCCGTCCACGCGTTCCCTGAGGGAGAACCACACGACTTTTGCCTTGGTCTTTTCGGAGAATCCGCGGACGATACGGTCGTCAAAGTTCAACACGGCGTACTCGCTCTCCGCCGCGTTCTTGAGCAGACGGGATTTTAAGTAAATGTAGTTCTCCATGTTATAGTGGCGGTTCAGATGATCCTCCGTCACATTGAGAATGACCGCCACATGGGGTCTGAGCGAATAGAGCGTTTCGAGCTGGAAGGAGGAGATCTCCGCGATCGCCACGCCGTCCTCGCCGAGCTCTTTGAGGCAGGAAGTGATGGGCTTTCCCACATTTCCGCAGGCGATCCCCTTGCGTCCTGCCGCCTTAAAGATACATTCGAGCATCGTGACCGTCGTCGTCTTGCCGTTCGTCCCCGTCACGGCGACGCAGGGGCAATGCAGATTGAGCGCACCGAGTTCCGCCTCGCCGATGATATGCTTCCCCGCTTTCTTAAAGGAGATCGGCAGAGGATGGTCCACGGGGATCCCGGGGGAGAGCACGAGGACGTCGCACTTCTCCGCCGTTTCCGCAAGCGTTTCTTTAGAAACGGCCGTGCAGCCGATCTCCTTTAGACGCTCCGTCGCCGCACGGACGTTGGCGTCGTCCACGTCGTCATACACATACACCTTCGCTCCGTGCGATACGAGGAATTCGCTCGCCGCGATCCCCGAACGGGAGAGCCCCGCCACCAAAAATACCTGTTCGGAGTACAGCATTCAATTTCTCCTTCTCCCCGCGGCTTCTCCCGCGCAGGAGTCAGGCATAGGGAAGAAGAAGCGTCAGTCCTAAAACCGCAGTCAGGATCGCATAGCAATAGGAGATCTTTGCCTCCGAGTGGCCCTTTTCCTGAAAATGATGGTGAATGGGCGCCATCAAAAATACCCGTCTGCCTGTCCGCTTATAGTGTATGACCTGAATGATGACGGATATGCTTGAAAGGACAAAGACAAATCCGATGAAGGGAACGGAGAGCGCGTTCCCCGAAAAGAGCGCAATGCTTGCCGCGAATCCGCCGAGCGCAAGGGAGCCCGTGTCCCCCATAAAGACGCTCGCCCGCGATACGTTGAAGATGAGATATGCCGCGAGCGACCCCGCAAGGCAGAAGCAGAGATAGGGCATGGCCGTCTGACCCTGCAGGAGAAGGAGCGCGCCGAAAAATCCAAAAAAGACGGCCGAGGAGGATCCCGCGAGCCCGTCCAGCCCGTCCGTCAGATTGACGCTGTTGACGGTGGCGAGAAAGACGAGGATCCCGAGCGGGAGCATCCACCAGCCGATATCAACTACATACTTTGTGTAGGGAAGATAGAGGAAAGTCAAGCCGCTTCTGCACGCATAGACGCTCGCGATCGCGGCGACTGCGAGCTGAAAGAGAATTTTTTGATAGGGTCTGAGCCCCAGATTCTTCCCGCGGAGCTTCTTCAAGAGGTCGTCGAGGAAGCCGACGAGCATATACCCCGCCCCGACGGCGACGCACACGGTAAAGGGCCTATCGGAAATTCCGCAGAACAGAAGGGCAACGGCCGCGGCGGCGAGCACAAATCCCAGCCCTCCCATCGTCGGCGTGCCGCTCTTATCCTTGTGCTCCTTGACGTACTCCAAAATATTCTGCCCCGCCTTGAGTTTCTTGAGAAGCGGGATCTCGGCGGCGCAGAGAACAAGGGAAAGGAGAAAGGAAAATAGTACGGAGTATAGCAATTTATTGAGCATTTCCGTTCCCCATGAGAGATCTCAATACCTCCCTGTCGCTGTACTTGTATTTGACGCCCATGATCTCCTGTTCCGTTTCCCCTCCCTTTCCCGCGACGAGGAGAATGTCCCCCTTTTCAAGTTTCTGCACGGCGTAGGCGATGGCCTTTTCCCGCTCCTCGATGGCGACATATGTGCGACTGACCCTTTTGTAGCCCTCCTCGATCTCGGAAATGATGGCGCAGGGGTCCTCATAGCGGGGATTGTCTGAGGTGATGACCGCAAAGTCGCAGTTCCTTGCAACGACTTCCCCCATGATCGGCCGCTTGGCCCTGTCGCGGTTGCCGCCGCAGCCGAACACGGTAATGAGCTTTCCCTTTGCATGTTTTTTGAGCGCCTGAAGGGATTTTTCGAGCCCGTCGGGCGTGTGCGCAAAGTCCACAAAGAGATCCGCGCCGCGGTAACTCCCCACCCGCTCGAGCCTTCCCTCGACGGTGACCCCCGAAAGTCCCTCGGCGACGTGTTCCATATCGACGCCGAGCCGCCTGCAACAGGCCGCGGCCGCGAGAGCGTTGGAAACATTGTGCCGTCCCGTCATGGGAAGTTCTATCTCGCAGAGATCGTCCTCGAGGTTGAGGAGCGCGCGCGTCGCCTCGATCCCCTCCCGCTCGACCATGGCGAAGCAGTCGGCGGGACAATCGAGCCCGTAGGTGAGGACCTCGGGAGATATTGCCGCAATTTCCTTGGAAAAGGAGTCGTCGGCGTTCAGAATGGCGAGTTTACACCTTGAAAACATCGATTTTTTCGCCATGCCGTACGATTGCATGTCCCCGAAAAAATCCAAGTGATCCTGCGTGAGGTTGGTGAAGATCGCGCATTCGTACACGATCGGGCGGTCCTTTTTCAGCGCAAGGGCGTGTGCGGAAACCTCCATCAAGACATATTCCACCCCCTCTTTCCGCATGTCGGAGAGGAGAGAAAAGAGAGAAACGGGGTCGGGCGTCGTCAGAGCGGGCGGCAACACCGTATCTCCGAATCTCGCGCCCAGCGTTCCGATGAGCCCCGCCCTCTTTCCCGCGGCGGTCAGAATGGAAAAGAGCATGTGCGTGACCGTCGTCTTGCCGTTGGTGCCCGTCACGCCGATGAGTTTCAGATACTTTTCGGGATGGCCGTAAAAGGCCGCGGCGATATGCGCCATTGCAAGACGGCAGTCGGGGACAAGGATATAGGGAAGCGACGTTTCCGTCGGTCTTTCGCAGACGACGGCGCAGGCTCCTCTCCGCTCTGCCTCCCGCGCATACTTATGCGCATCCTCGTGCGTTCCGTTGATACAGAAGAAGAGATCCCCCTCTCCCGCGACGCGGCTGTCCGTGCACAGGGAGCCGATCTCAACGTCCGCCCCCTTGAGAACTCCGCCTCCCTCGGCGGCAAGAT
>CANQUY010000165.1 GCA_947627125.1 uncultured Clostridia bacterium | reverse complement strand
ATCTCGAGCTTCAGAATGTCCTTCAAGGACTGCAAGATACGTTCGTACTTTGCCGCCTTGAGCTTCTCCTCGAAATCCACTTCCGTCATCTGCTTTTTCTTTTTCCAAAACACCTCCGTCATACCTCGCTTTGCTTGATTTTCCGCTTCACTTCCTCAAAGCTTTACCGCACGAATATCAAACCTCAAAAATCACCTCGCCGCATCACGGTAACCTTGGCTGAATGAACGCCTGTTTTTTGCATTTTGAAAATGGATCCTCTTTCCATTCCGCCCAGCGCGATATCCCATGCCGGAATAGTACGCTTTCTTCTGACCTGCGGTGTACTTCCGCCTGCCTCTCTTGTTTGCCATAGACCTACACACTCCTTGTTATTTATTCCGCAGCGGTTTCCCGCTTACGTTCCTTGCAAGGCACAATTCCCTTTGATCCCTCAGATACATTGGTCCCAGATAAGCGAAACGATCTTTTCCTTCAGCTTCGGCCTCAGCTCCGCAGGTACCTCGTCAAAGGCCCGACGGATCGAGAGCACGGAAATGTATTTCACTCCCTTGTCCTCCTCCGCGATCTTCACCTTCAGAATGTCGATGAGCGATTCGATGACGATCACGGGCGTTTCCGAACTGTTGAGTTTCTCCAAGAGCTCCTTGAAACACATGTCCGCAAGATCACCGGGAGAGAAACCGTCATCGTGCAGCTCATTCATATCGATCCCGTAAAAACAGCCGTACGTCTGGTACACCCGCCTGTGATACAGGGCCTTATACAGAACTTTGAAACAGTCGTAATCGTTCAGGATCGAGCCGTTGGAGAAGCTCCCCTTTGTGGCATATTTGAACACTTCGTGGTACTTCCCCTTCGCGGGCTCCGCAAAACAGGAGAACCCGTCGGGGTAGCTTCTCTTCCCCTCGATCTGCGGAAGAGCTTCGAGGTTCTTCTTTGTCACTTTGATCCCGTTCAAAAGAAGATACCAGATCCTCTGCAGGAATACTTCGAAGTCCGAAAACAGCCTGTCCTCCCGGCGGTGCGAACGGTCTGCCGAGAACATATTCCTGTGCTTCGGCGTCGTATCGATCCCCTTTTTCATCACCCACATACAGTGGAAGTGAGGATGAAAATAGCTGTCCTTATCGTTCTGCGACACTTCCAGCGCACGGACACAGCCCTCAAAGCCATACATGCCCTTCAGATCGAGGCCCTTGATCTTCTTCTTTCCCGACATGAACCCCACGAGGCGCGAGAAACTCTTATACATGAGATCCAGCGTTTGGTCAAGAATGAACCCGGGGACATTCGGCTGCGAAAACACTACATGATAGATCTCGTACTTCTCCGCGAATCTGTCGATCACGGGCGCGTACTCGTGGAACCGTTGCAGGGAATCCATGCTCTGACAGTTGTAACAGAACCGATCTTTGCAGCGGTTCACTCCCTTCAAGATCTTCACGCCGTGCATGCGGTAGTAATCCGACGTCCACCCGTCGCGCATACAGAACTCGATACTGTGTGCGCGGTTGCTGTAGGTGCACATTTTACGGTACTCGGGATTCATATGGACACGCCACGATTCCTCCCGCTGGGTCAGAGGGTACAGAAAATCAAACTGCTCATCCGCCATCTGACGGTACCATTCCGCCATCCGTTCATTGTATCTGCACTTTTGAGAGATCTCGAGGAAATATTCATGATTTAAGTCGAATTTTTCCATTGAAATCTCCACTCCCAAATTTCAAGTCGCGGGACAACTTATTTCTATACTATCAAGACCCCACTTCAGGCGCGGCTTGCGCCGCGCCTGAAGTGGGCTATTCAGCTCACGAAATAAGTTCCAGAAGGTCAATGGAGCTCGCCTCGATCAGCTCCGTTGACTCGGGCTCGCCCGTATTGAAGCGCTCATTGAGCACCATTTTGACATTGATAATGTCACCGAAATTGCAATTACGGGCGATCTCGAAGCGAGAAGGATCCGTAATGAAAAACGTCTGTGCACCGCCGCCGACAAGCTCGCCGCTTTCGTCGTTCTTCAGCTCGGGGAGCTTGTACACTTCGAGGATCACCATCGGCCGACCGCTCTTCTTGCTCTTTTCCACATACTGCCTTTTGAGAAACATTGCTTTCATTTTTCTTTTTCTCCTTTGCCCGCAAATGAAAAAACGGGTCTTAAAAATTTTTCAATGATCCCCCTACGGGGATTGGGGCGGGACTTGTAATAATACGGCGCCCGCTATACCGCTTTACAGGAGGATAGTATGAAAGAATCAGATCTCCTTCCCGTGCTCCGTCAGCCAATCCACGACTTGGTTCACCGATCTGGCACGGCACATATCGAACTTCGGACACTTGCTGTCCGTAATGAAATACTTGCTCGTCGTGTCCTCTCTCCCCGGCTCCGTTGACCACGCCTCCCAATAGGTGACGCCATTGAACCGATAGAGCTTGGCGCCGTTCACAAAGACGTAGCGGTAGATCTTCAGATCCAACTCGGAGATCGTCCAATATGGGCTTGCGCCCTCAAAGACACCCTCCACCCACTTCTTCCGCTCTTCCCTGTTCTTCAGCTCGAGCCTATTCTTTCCCACGGCCGCGGGAACGGATTCCGTCACCGTCTCCGCGGGTACTTCGGCGGCCTCTGTCTGTGGCGACGGAGAAGAGATCTCAGGTTCCGAGCTCTCCGCCGAGGAGAGCATCTCGAGAAATCCCCGCGTCCGCTCTTCCTTCTTCTCCTTCTTCTCCGCCACCGCCTCCTCGGCATCACGCTCACGGAACCACATAAGGATCTCTCGCCATGACTTACCGCGATTCGGAACATAGTACGCAGGATGTTTCTTCATTCCCTTTCGCATCTCGCGGATCTCGGAAACGGTCGCGTCAGGTTTTATGATAATACGTTGGGAAGGCTGCAAAGGCGCCAACTCCACAAGCTGCGAATAGCTATAATCCCGATAATCCTCAGAAAGACCGCCCATACGATCCCCAAACTCTTCTATGATGCGAATCAAATTATATGTCGTACTCTTCTGAAAGCCGAAAACCTTAAAAGCAAAATCCTCAATACCATCAAAGGTCTGAGATTTGATAGAAGCAAACAGGTACAAACGATCATTACGGATCTCCCAAAGGAGATACCCGATTTCTACAAACGCCTTTGAAACCAATCGACCGAGCTCGAAGATCCGTTTTGTCTTTTCCCTGAGCTCTTCCGCGAACGCCGCACACTCCTCAGAAGTGTAGTGAACATAGCAACCACTCAAATCAAAATGATACGGCGCATAATCACACAGCTGAAACTCGGGCGGTTGCCCTTGCAATGCCAACAACTCTTCCATAACACATTTCCCCTTTTTGTTATTTTTTCACATTTTTCCAGACGTCTGGAATTTTGTGAAGTTCACATTTATTTTGTTATTTCCTTCCATTCCCCTCGCCGTGACGGGACTTTTCCGCCCCGCCACGGGTTCAGGGAATTGTGCGCCCGGGCTTCGGTTCGGCCCACAGACTTCACGCTCTTCCGCGCTTCTCTGTCCCCGGACATAACTAAACCATTTTTAATCACCAATTGCATCGGCGATCAGCATTCGTACCGTATCATACGATTCGACGCATTCGACGACAGATACACGCGACTCGCGGCCGTTCTGAACATGACCGAAGAACAATACGGCATGTGACATCGGACTTTTAAAATCCGTATCCGAAAATACATA
>CANQUY010000164.1 GCA_947627125.1 uncultured Clostridia bacterium | reverse complement strand
CCCCGTTTCCTTCCACTCGAGCTTGACGAGCGGGGGTCCGAAGCCGATCGAGAACTCGTCGATCTTAAATTTTAAGATCTTCCCCGCGATATAGTGTCCGAGTTCGTGAATGGTGATCATGACGAGGAGGATCAGAATGGCGAGCGCGACCGAGCCGATCGTGCTCCACACACTCATGAGATTATTCATCGATCAAGCGCCGCGCCTCCTCCCGCGCCCGCGCGTCCGCACGGGAAAGCGTTCCGTAGCTCTCCGCCTTTTCGGTTGGAATGCGGCAGAGAACATCTTCAATAGTTTCCGCAATGTTCAAAAATCCTATTCTCCCCTGCAAAAAGGCCTGCACGGCGACCTCCGCCGCCCCGTTGAGGATGGTGGGAGCCGTTCCCCCCGCCCTTCCCGCTTGGACTGCGAGGCCGAAACAGGGGAATTTTTCCTCGGGCAGCCGCTCAAAGTGCAACGTTCCGACTTTGGAAAGATCCACCTCTTCGCAGCAGGGGAGCCGCTTGGGGTAGGTGAGGGCAAGCTGAATGGGGAGCTTCATATCGGGATAGCCGAGCTGGGCGAGCATGGCGCCGTCCTCGAAGAGAACGAGGGAATGGACAATGCTCTCGGGGTGCACGACGGCCTGAATTTGCGAAAAATCTGCCCCGTACAGCCATTTCGCCTCGATGACTTCGTAGCCCTTGTTGAGGAGGGTCGCGCAGTCGATCGTGATCTTCGCCCCCATCTTCCATGTTGGGTGGCGGAGGGCGTCGGCGGCGGTCACATTCTTCAAAATTTCAGGGTTATAGCGCAAAAACGGGCCCCCGCTCGCCGTGAGAATGAGCTTTTTGAACGGTGTATCCCTTCGCATGCCGAGGCACTGGAAGAGGGCGGAATGCTCGCTGTCAACGGGAATGATATCCACGCCCTTGCGCTTTGCCGCGCTCATGACGAGTTCGCCGCCGCACACCAAGCTCTCCTTGTTGGCGAGGGCGACCGTCTTGCCCTCCTCGATGGCGGCGAGGGTGTAGCGAAGCCCCGCAAAGCCGCCCGCGGCGATAAAAGCGACGTCGGCATCCGCAAACAGGGCGGAGTGCGAGGGAATTTCCGCGGCGAGGCAGGCGATCTTGGGCTTGAATTCAGCCGCGAGCGCGTCAAGAAACGCCCTGTCGCTTCCCGCGACGAGCGTCGTAAAACAAAATTCTGACCTGTGGGAACGGACGACTTCTACCGTCTGCCGCCCGATGCTGCCCGTGCAGCCGATGAGTGCGATCTTTTTCATAGGGATTGAAAACGCCCGCCTTCGCGGACGCCGTATACAAGATATGATATGCTTCTCAGCCGAAGATCATGATCCTGATGACCATGACGAGGCAGACAATGAGCCCCGCATAGAGGGAGGAATCGATCCTGTCGAGGATCCCGCCGTGGCCCGGCAGGAGCTTGCCCATGTCCTTGATGCCCGCCTTGCGCTTGATCGCGCTCTCGACGAGGTCGCCGAAGGTCGAAAACACCGCCGTCAAAACGCCGAGGCCGATAAAGAAGAGAGCTTCGGGCAGGTTGAAGGTGAATTCTTCCCGCGCGAGGGAGAGGGCAAGGACGTCGGCGGGAATGAGCGTCAAGCCGTAGTAGCAGAAGAAGATGACCGCGCCGCCGAGCGCGCCGCCGAACAGCCCGCCGAGCCCCCCGACCACCGTCTTTTTGGGGGAAACGTGCGGGGCCATTTTCTTCGGGAACCTCTTGCCGAGCCATCTCCCGAACACGAGCGCAAAAGAATCCGCGAAGGGACAGAGCACAAAGACGAAGAGGAGCGCGAGGGCGGAGTAGCTCTCGAAGTGGTTGCAGACGGCAAGCACGACGATCAGATTGGAGGGATAGACGAGGGAAAGCAGCGCATAACCCGTCGATTCGAGCGTCGTTTCCTCGTGGCGGAACACGAGAAGGGCGAGAAGAATGGAGAGCCCCGCAATGAACACGCCGCTCGTGATAAAGACGGAGTAGTTTCTGCCGGGCGTCGTGGAGGGGTCCGCGCCGGGGAGCGGAAAGGCGATGTTGAGAATGTCCGCAAAGATGAAATCGCTGACGGCGTAGGTCAAGACGAGCAGCGTCGCGAAGATCATGACGATGACTTTCTGCGACTTTGTCGTCTTGTCGTGAAACGCGCGCAGCATCTCATACGTTCCAATGACGGTGAACGCCAGAAGGAGCGCGTCGAAGAAGAGGTCGCTGACAAAGAGTTTCAGGGCGAAAAAGGCAAGAAGAACGGCGCAGTAGACGATGCCCGTGATGAGCCTTACCCAAAATTCGTCAAGTTTTTTCGGCGCGGGTGCGCCGATCTGTTCGTTCTCCATACAACCTACCTTTCAGATCCTGCCGAACCGCCTGTCCCGCAGGGAATATGCTTCCATCACCTTGTCAAAATCCCCGTTCGAGAAGTCGGGGAAGAGTTTTTTTGAGAAATACAGTTCTGCATACGCCGCCTGATAGAGCAAAAAGTTGGAGAGGCGAACCTCGCCGCCCGTGCGGATGAGAAGGTCGAGGGGCGGCAGTCCCGCCGTGCCGAGAAGGGCAGAAAATTCCTCCTCGGTGACCTCCTTCCCCGCTCTCACCGCCCTGTTTGCGGCGTCCACGATCTCCTGCATAGACCCGTAGGCAATGGCGAGGACGAGGGTCCCCTTCTCCCCTCCCGCCGTCAGAAGTTCGGCATCCGAGATCATCTCTTGAATGTCGGCGGGGAGGACAGAGGTCTTGCCGATGATGCGGAGCGTGATCCCCTTCTCCTTCAGCCGCCTCGACTGGGTGGGAAAATAGTCGCGGAAGATGCCGAAGAGCCCGTCGAGCTCCTCCTTGGGGCGGCTCAGATTCTCCATCGAGAGCGCGAAGAGGGTGAGGCAAGTGACCCCGCAGGAAAAGGCGTGGTCGGCAAGAGCGAGCATGCGTTTGAAGCCCGCCCGATGTCCCGCGGCGCGCGGAAGGAGCCGCTTCTTTGCCCAGCGGCCGTTTCCGTCCATGATGATCGCAACATGGCTTGCTGTCATCAGACGGTCATGAGCTCCTTTTCCTTGCCTGCGACGACGCCGTCGATCTTGGTCATGCACTTGCCGACCGCATCTTCAATGTCCTGCTCGCAGTTCTTGCTCTCATCCTCGGAGAGTTCCTTGCTGGTTTTCATCTTCTTGATGGTCTCCATGGCCTCGCGGCGAACGTTGCGGGCCGCGATCTTGGCCTCTTCACCCATCTTGCGGACCTGCTTCACGAGCTCCTTCCTGCGCTCCTCGGTGAGCATAGGGAACACGAGGCGGATGACGGTGCCGTCGTTGGTGGGCGTAATGCCGATATTGGAGGCAAGAATGGCCTTTTCGATGGCCTTCAAGAGGGACTTATCCCACGGGGAGATGACAAGGCATCTTGCGTCGGCGACGGAAACATTGCCGAGCTGCTGGAGCGGGCTCATGGCGCCGTAGGCCTCCACCTGTAACTTGTCGAGAATGTGGGGATTGGCGCGGCCCGCGCGGATCGCCGCATAGTCGTCCTGCAGGACCTGCACCGTCTTGTCGAGCTTGTCCTCGAGATTCAAAAAGATCTCTTCCACTTTTTCGTTGTCGATCATATCATTCTCCTTTTTTTGAAATTGAAAATTGAAAGTTGGGGCGTTTCCCGTTGAACGCACGGGAGAACGCGGCGGCGTCATGCTGTGGGGTGGCGGCGTCATGCTGTGGGGTGGCGGCATCATACTGCGGGGTGGCGGCGTCATGCTGAGATGGAGAGTATTACGCAGTCTGCCGAAGCTGTA
>CANQUY010000163.1 GCA_947627125.1 uncultured Clostridia bacterium | reverse complement strand
GGTGGCCGTACTTCATGTCGAAATCGACGAGGTTGACAAAGCACAGCCCCTCGAAGTCGCGGCCCTGCATCTCCCTCGTGACCTGCATGCCGTGCGCGTTCGACGTCGTGCGGTTGCTCTCCGAGAGCCCCGAGCCCGCGAAGATATCGTAGATCTTACCCACGGAAATCGTCGCATAACCTGCATTTTTCAATAAATTCAGCATGGTATCCGCGGGCGGAAGGAGGGAAAAATCGTGCCTGTTCGAGGTACGGGTGAAGGGATATTCCCCCGTGAAGGGACGGGCAATGACGCGGCCCACGCCGTGCCTGCCCACGAGCATATCCCGTGCGATCTGACAGTACCTGTAGAGCTCTTCGACGGGAACGATATCCTCGTGCGCGGCGATCTGGAACACGCTGTCCGCCGAGGTGTAGACGATGAGCGCGCCCGTCTTGATGTGCTCCTCCCCATAGTCCTTGATGACTTCCGTGCCCGAATAGGGCCTGTTGCAGATGACCTTTCTGCCCGTCTTTTGCTCGAATTCTTCAATGACTTCCGCGGGGAACCCGTCGGGATAGGTGGGAAGAGGTTCGGGCGAGATGATCCCCGCGATCTCCCAGTGGCCGATCGTCGTATCCTTGCCCATGGACTTTTCGCGCATCCTTGCATAGCTTGCCTTGGGATGGGGAATGCCGCCGCCCACGCCCTCGATATTGAAGAGGCCGAGCTCCTTTAAGTTGGGGCAGTTGAAGTTGGGGTGATTTCTGATCGCTCCCAATGTATTGCTGCCCTCGTCGTGCCAGAGGCAGGCGTCGGGCTCCTCCCCCACGCCGAAACTGTCGAGCACGATCAAGAAAAATCTCTTTGCCATACGTTCACCCTCCCTGTCAGGCGATCTCGAGGGCGATCTTCATCATGGCGGTGAAGGTCTTTTCGCGCTCCTCGGCCGTGGTGTTCTCCTCGGGATAGAGGAAACTATCGGAAACGGTGCAGATACAGAGGGCCTTTTTGCCCGCCCGCGCCGCATTGCAGTAGAGGGCCGCGGACTCCATTTCAACGCCCAAAACGCCCATTTTTGCCCACTGCATGCCGCTGTTTGCGTCGTCATAGAACATGTCGGAGGAGAAAATGTTGCCGACTTTATAGTTGACGCCGGCCTTTTCGCACTCTTCCGCCGCCCTCTTGAGGAGGCCGAAATCCGCGATCGGGCAGAAGGTCCCGGGCAGGTTGTATTGTTTTGCGTAGTTGCCGTTGGTGCAGGCACCCTGCGCGAGAATGATGTCCCTCACATGCAGATCTTTATGGAAGGAGCCGCAGGAGCCCACGCGGATGATATTTTCCACGCCGTAGAAGTGGAAGAGTTCGTAGGAATAGATGCCGATGGAGGGCTGGCCCATGCCCGACGCCATGACGGAAACCCGTTTGCCCTGATATGTCCCCGTAAAGCCGTTGACCCCGCGCACATTGTTGACGAGGACGGGGTTTTCGAGGAAATTTTCTGCAATGAACTTGGCCCTCAGCGGGTCGCCGGGCATCAAGACCGTTTCGGCAAAGTCGCCGTATTTGGCATTGATATGGGGAGTGGGAACGTTCTTGTGTTCGCTCATAATAAGTGTCCCTCCTTGACGATCTTCACGATGCGGGAAGTTCCCAGCCTGCTTGCGCCGAGAGAAATGAAGTCCTCGGCGTCCTTGACGGAGGAAATTCCCCCCGCGGCCTTGATCTTCACGTCCTTGCCGACGTACTGTTTGAACAGGGCGACGTCATCCCTCGTGGCCCCCGCCTTGGAAAAGCCCGTGGACGTCTTGATGAAATCCGCCCCCGCGCTCGTCACGATCCTGCACATTTGGATCTTTTCTTCCTCGGTGAGGAGGCAGGTTTCGATGATGACCTTGAGGATCCTGCCGTCACAGGCGGCCTTGACCGCCTTGATCTCGTCCTCGATCTTTTCGTAGCGTTTAGCCTTGAGATCGCCGATATTGATGACCATATCAATCTCGTCGGCCCCCTCTTTGACCGCCTCGGCAGTTTCAAACACCTTAACGGCCTTGGTGTTGTACCCGTTGGGGAACCCGATGACGGTGCAGATCGCGATCTTCCCGCCCGCATACTTCTTGGCGTCCGCCACATAGCAGGGCGGAATGCAGACGGAAGCTGTGCCGTACCTCATCCCGTCGTCGATGAGGAGCCTGATATCCTCCCACGTCGCGGTGACGGAGAGCTGGGTGTGATCGCATTTAGAAACAATTTCGCGGATGTCCATATTCTTTCCACCTTATCTTTTTAATCACTATATTATAATCCCGAAAACCTGTCTTGTCAATACCTTTATAAAATTTTCTCACACTATTTGTGTATTTTGAACATATTTTCGTGAAAATGTGATTAAAAAGATGAGCATTACATGAAAAAAGAGTGCAAAATGCACTCTCTCTCAGCTAAGTCGATTATACTTTACGGTGTAGGTGACGCTGCCGTTTTCGGATGAAAAACCGCGGCCGTAAGCCGAGGCCGTTTTCAATTTTCCGAAAGCTGTGTGTGGCATCTCTTTCATCCTCATCATCCGTCGTCAAATATATTCTATCATATGATTTTTGAAATGTCAACCATATTGAGGAAATGCCCAACAATTATTTTTTCAGCTGCGGAGCTCCAAGAAACTTCTCGGAGCATGAGCAGCCGCTATTCCTCGTCAAATCTGTGCCTGACGCCCTGCTTGTCTTTATAGGCTACGATTGTGGAAAGGCTGACGTTTTCGACGCTCTTGAAGATGTTCTGTTCGATCTCGGGATCCTCACTTTTCAGCGCATAGATGAGCTTTTTTACCTTCTGACGCTTGCCCGCGTCCCCGTTCGGATCCGCCTGCCGCTCGGTGAATTTGCAGGCGCAGCGGAGGAAGCTGAGGCCGTATTCGTCCCGCCACGCGATGATGTCCTTTTCGCGCACGAAGTACATGGGACGGATGAGCTCCATGCCCTCGAAGTGGGAACTCTTGAGCTTGGGGAGCATCGTCTGGATCTGCCCGCCGTAGAGCATTCCCATGAGAATGGTTTCGATGACGTCGTCGTAGTGATGGCCGAGGGCGATCTTGTTGCAGCCGAGTTCCTTGGCCTTGGCATAGAGGTGCCCCCTGCGCATGCGGGCGCAGAGATAGCAGGGCGACTTTTCAATATTGTACACGTTCTCGAAGATATCTGTCCCAAAAATTGTGACGGGAATGTTGAGGAGTTTGGCATTCTCCTCGATCTTAGCCCTGTTATTCTCGCTGTAACCGGGGTCCATGACGAGAAAGACGAGCTCAAACGGGAATTTATTGTGCCGCTTGAGTTCTTGAAAGAGCTTGGCCATGAGCGCAGAATCCTTCCCGCCCGACATGCAGACGGCGATTTTGTCGTTCGGCTCAATGAGGCCGTATTCCGCGACTGCCCTTGCGAACGGCTTAAAGAGCCGCCTTGCATACCGCTTTCTGAGGCCCTCTTCGATTGTCTTATCAAATGTTTCCATAGTGTTTTTGTGTTGCGCTCATGCTGAGGCGGCCCCGCGTCATTCTGAGAACGCGAGAAAGAACAAAGTCAGATGACTTGACCCGAAGAATCTCGCGGGGACAAACACCATGCGGCGAGATGCTTCGGTACGGCTTCCGTGGACAACGTTCCCACTCTCCTTCTCAGCATGACGCCGCCACCGCACGGAACCGACCCCGCGTCATTCTGAGAACGCGAGAAAGAACAAAGTCAGATGAACTAACCCGAAGAATCTCGCGGGGACAAACACCATGCGGCGAGATGCTTCGGTACGGCTTCCGTGGACAACGTTCCCACTC
>CANQUY010000162.1 GCA_947627125.1 uncultured Clostridia bacterium | reverse complement strand
GCGAACATACCAATTTGAAATTTCGTCTACATATTCCTGAATGGCCCGTGCGCTGTCCGTAATATTGTACTCCGAGAGGAGCGAATCGACCTTCGCGACGAGGGAATTGAGCCCCGAAAGCGCCCACTTGTCCATGAGGGAGAGCTTGCACTTCTTGAGATCGTACTTGCTCGGGTCGTACCCGTCGATCTCGGCGTAGAGGCAAAAGAAGGCGTAGGTGTTCCACAGCGTCCCCTGGAACTTGCGCTGGACCTCGGAAACGGCCTCCTCGGAGAACCTGGAGGGAACCCACGGCGCGCTGTTCGTATAGAAATACCAGCGCATGGCGTCCGCACCCTGCTTGTTGAGGATCATCCACGGATCGACGACGTTGCCCTTGTGCTTGCTCATCTTGATGCCGTTCTTATCGGCGACGAGCCCCAAGCTGATGCAGTTTTTGAAGGGAGCTTTGCCGAAGAGAATGGTCGAGATGACGAGGAGCACATAGAACCAGCCGCGCGTCTGATCGACGGCCTCGGAGATGAAATCGGCGGGGAAGGTTTCCTCAAAGAGGTCCTTGTTCTCAAAGGGATAGTGATACTGCGCGAAGGGCATGGAGCCCGAATCGAACCAGCAGTCGATGACCTCGGGGGTCCGCGTCATCTTGCCGCCGCATGCGGGACACTTGCAGTAGAATTTATCGACATAGGGACGGTGAAGTTCGGTATCGAGCGGAGCTCCCGTCTTTTCATGAAGCTCCTCTCTCGAGCCGATGACCTCGATCTGGCCGCAGTCCTCGCACACCCACACGGGGAGCGGGGTGCCCCAATAGCGGTCGCGGGAGAGGCCCCAATCGATGACGTTCTCGAGGAAGTTCCCCATTCTGCCCTCCTTGATGGTTTCGGGCATCCAGTTCACCGAACGGTTGGAGGCAATGAGCTCGTCCTTCACCTTGGTGACCTCGATAAACCAGCTCTTACGGGCATAGTACAGAAGGGGCGTATCGCACCGCCAGCAGTGCGGATAGCTGTGCTCGAAGGGGAGCTTTTTGAAGAGCAGGCCCGACTTTGTGAGCATCTCGAGAATGACCTTGTCCGCCTTCTTTGCGAAGAGGCCGTCGAGCTCGGGACAGCGTTCATCAAAACAGCCGCGCTCGTTGACGAGCTGGACGACGGGCAGACCGTATTTTTTGCCGACCTTATAGTCGTCCTCGCCGAACGCGGGGGCGATATGCACGACGCCCGTGCCGTCCGTCAGCGTGACATAGCTGTCGCAGACGACGTAGTAGGCCTTTTCTCTGAAGGTGCCTTTCGCCCACGGGAAGAGGGGCTCGTACTCCGTTCCCTCGTACTCCTTGCCCGTTTTTCGGCATATAAGTGTGAAATTTTCAAAGAACTTCGGCACGAGGGCCTCGGCGAGAATGTACCGCGTTCCCTCAGAATCGATCTCAACATAGTCCTCATCGGGATTCATGCAGAGGGCCACGTTGGAGGGAAGGGTCCACGGCGTGGTCGTCCACGCGAGAATGTAGGTATTCTCCCTGTTCTTGACCTTGAAACGGGCGACGGCGGAGATCTCCTTGACGTCCTTATACCCTTGGGCGACCTCGTGAGAGGAGAGCGCGGTGCCGCAGCGGGGGCAGTAGGGCACGATCTTGTGGCCCTTGTATAAAAGCCCCTTCTTGTGGATCTCCTTGAGCGCCCACCAGACCGATTCGATATAGTCGTCGTGATAGGTGACATAGGGGTGTTCCATATCCACCCAATACCCCACGGCGTCCGACATTTTCTCCCAGAGGCTCTGATAAGTCCAGACGGATTCCTTGCACTTCTTGTTGAAGGGCTCGATGCCGTACGTTTCGATCTCCTTCTTGCCGTCGAGGCCGAGCGCCTTTTCCACCTCGAGTTCGACGGGCAGGCCGTGCGTATCCCAGCCCGCCTTGCGGAGGACATGCTTGCCCTTCATCGTCTGATAGCGGGGAATGGCGTCCTTGATCGAACGGGTCAGAACGTGCCCGATATGTGGCTTGCCGTTGGCCGTGGGGGGGCCGTCGAAGAAGGAGAACTCCTCTCCCCCCTCGTTCTTCGCGATCGACTTTTCAAAGATCTTGTTCTCTTTCCAGAACGCGGCGATCTCCCTCTCCCGCTCCACAAAATTCAACGATGTGTCTACTTTTTGATACATAAGTGCTCCTTTTTTTCGAAATTGAAAATTAAAAATTGAAAATGAAAAATTGCGGCGGGGCGAATCTCATAGACCCACGGGAACAGTCCCGCGTCATTCTGAGAAACGGAGAATGAACGAAGTCAAGATGACCTAACCCGAAGAATCTCGCGGGGCGTTGCTATACCATGCGGCGAGATGCTTCGGTACTGCCCCCGTAGACTGCGTTTATACTCCCCTTCTCAGCATGACGCCGCACCCCCGTCCTCATCCCGAGCGTAGCGAGCGGATCTCATAAATCCACGGAGCAGCCCCGCGTCATTCTGAGAAACGGAGAATGAACGAAGTCAAGATGACCTAACCCGAAGAATCTCGCGGGGCGTATGCGGACACAATGCGGCGAGATGCTTCGGTACTGCTCCTGCAGACTGCGTTAATACTCCCCTTCTCAGCATGACGCCGCACACGACCTCCTTTGCGCTTCAGACGTCCTCTTCCACAAAATAAGCCTCCGCGTTTCGGAATACGCGAAGGCATTTTTACCACCAAAACAAACTATCATTTGCCACGGGGATAACGGTCCGTGAAGCCGTGCGGAGTTACTCTTCTTTCTCCCCGCAGGCTGAAAGGTGATACCCGCTTTTCGCCGTCCCTCCCTCTCAGCATCACGGGAGTTCTCTGTGCACGGCCTGATAAAGCGGACGCGTCCTTCGTCGTCGCCATATGAAGTTTTTTGTGCAATAACTGCTGTTATTTCTTCATTGCCTCGACCTGCTTTGCGACTTCCTCGCTTAGGTCCTCGCTCTTCTTTTCGATCCCTGCGCCCATGATATAGAACACATACCTCTTGATCGCAACGGGCGAGCCAGTCTGCTTTGCCGTCTGTGCAATGAGCTGTTTTATGGTGACCTTGTCGTCCTTGACAAACTTCTGCTCGAGGAGGCAGTTCTCTTCATAGTACTTGTTGATCTTGCCGAGCACGATCTTTTCGGCGATCGCGGCGGGTTTGCCCTCGTTGATGACTTCCTGCATCATGATGGCCTTTTCCTTCTCGATGACCTCATCGGAAACCTCTTCCTTCGTGAGATAGAGGGGCTTGGTGAATGCCGTGTGGAGCGCAAGGTTGTGCGCGAGTTCCTTCGTCGCCTCGTTCTCTGCGCCGTCGATGTCGAGCATGACGCCCATCGTGCCGCCCATGTGGATATACGTTTCGAGGAAGCCCTCTGTTTCAAAGAGCGTGAAGCGGCGGACGGAAATTTTTTCGCCGATGACGCCCGTTTGCTGCTGGACATAGCTCTCCACCGTTCCCTCGCCCATCTGGCTTGCGAGGAGCGCATCGACGTCGGCGGGTTTGGTCTTTAAGATCTGCCCTGCGACGGCCGCGACGATCTCGTGGAACTTCTCGCCGTTTGCAACGAAGTCGGATTCGCAGTTGACCTCGACGAGCACACCCGTCTTACCCTCGACGAGCGCATAAACGATGCCCTCTGCGGCGATCTTGCCCGCACGCTTTGCAGCTTTTGCAATGCCGCGCTCGCGAAGAAGGTCTGTTGCGCGGTCGAAGTCGCCCTCGGCTTCCATGAGAGCCTTTTTGCAATCCATCATGCCCGCGCCTGTCTGCTCGCGGAGCTTCATAACGTCCTTTGCGGAAATAACTACTGCCATTTTTGATTT
>CANQUY010000161.1 GCA_947627125.1 uncultured Clostridia bacterium | reverse complement strand
GGATGAGCATCCCCCGCGTCATTCTGAGAAACGGAACCGAAACAAAGTCCGAGGACTTAACCCGAAGAATCTCGCGGGGCGACCATAACGCATGCGGCGAGATGCTTCGGTTCAACCGCCGTAAACTGCGTTCTATCTCCCATTCTCAGCATGACGCCGCCGTAAACTTCCGTTGGTTCTACGGGATCCTTCGCTGCGCTCTGGATGAGCGTCCCCCGCGTCATTCTGAGAAACGGAGCCGAAACAAAGTCCGAGGACTTAACCCGAAGAATCTCGCGGGGCGTCCATAACGCATGCGGCGAGATGCTTCGGTTCAACCGCCGTAAACTGCGTTCTTTCTCCCGTTCTCAGCATGACGCCGCCGTAAACTTCCGTAGATGAGCGCGGGGGTTTCTCAGGGCTTCGACCCTTAAAACGGTTTCCCGTGGCACTTCTTGTATTTGAGGCCGCTGCCGCAGGGGCAAGGATCGTTGGGGCCGGGCTTCTTGGCCTTCTTCATCGTCGCGGGGTTGAATTTCTCCGACCCGCTCGTCTTTAAGGAGTCCACGTCTACGGCCGCAGGCACTGCGGGCATCGACATTGCCGAAGCATGCGGGTCGCCCGAAGGTCCCTGCGGTGCACTCTCTGCCTGCCCTTCTGCCTGTGCGGGATCCGCCTCATGCTGCGTTTCCCCGCCGTTCTCCGCGAGAGCCTCCTGTGCAGGTTGCTGTGCAGGTTGCTGAGCGGGCTGCTGCGCGGGACGGGACATCGTCGGCATGATGCGCTGGACGGAGGGCTGCTGGACCTGCACTTCCGCTTTCAACAGAATGGCAATGGTGCGCTCCTGTATGCGCCCGATCATCTCGTCGAACATCTCGAGCCCCTCTTTCTTGTAGGCAATGATGGGGTCGGACTGCGCATAGGCCTGCAGACGGATGCCCTTGCGGAGCTGGTCCATCGCGTCGATATGGTCGATCCAATTATTGTCAACAACCCTTAAAAGAATGCGGCGTTCGACGTCTGCAAAGTCGATCTTCGTCTGCTCTCTGATGCGGACGATCTTTTCCTCATAGCACTCGGTAGCCTTCTTGGAGATCTTGTCGATCGCCGTGTCGTACTCCCATTTTTCGAGCTTCTCGCGGGTGACGAAATTGGTCCCCTTGGGGAGAATTTTCTGCTCGAGAGCGGTATTGAGGTCGTCCTCGTTCCACTTTTCGGGCATATCCTCCACGTTGACGGCCTGCCTCACAACGCTCTTCACATAATCGGGAATGTACATGAGCACCTGCTGGTGGACGTCCTCGCCGCGGATGACCTTCATGCGCTCTGCATACATGATCATGCGCTGGGTGTTCATGACGTCGTCGTATTGCAGGACGTTCTTACGGGTGGCGAAGTTCTTGCCCTCGATCTGCTTCTGCGCGTACTCGATAAGACGGGTGAGGAGCTTGCTCTCGAGGCATTCATCCTCCTGCATCTTGCTCATCTCATAGATGCGCTTCATGCGCTCCCCGCCGAAGCGGACCATGAGGTCGTCCTCGAGGGAGAGGAAGAACACGCTCGCGCCGATATCTCCCTGACGGCCCGAACGGCCGCGGAGCTGGTTATCAATACGGCGGGATTCATGCCGCTCGGTGCCGATGATGCACAGGCCCCCCGCTTCGATGACCTTCACCTTCTCAGCGTCCGTCTGTTCCTTGTATTTTTTGTAAAGATCATTGTATCTTTCGCGAACCTTCTGGGTTTCTTCGTCCACTTCCGCATAGCTCGTGGCAAGCTCGATCGTGTCGTGCTCCACGCCCTCCTCGCGGAGGCGTTTCTTGGCGAGATATTCGGGGTTGCCGCCGAGCAGGATATCCGTGCCGCGGCCCGCCATGTTGGTGGAAATAGTCACCGCGCCGTATCTGCCCGCCTGCGCAACGATCTCAGCCTCGCGCTCGTGGTTCTTTGCATTCAGAATATTGTGCTGAATGCCGTTGCGGCGGAGAAGCCTTGAAATTTCCTCCGACTTCTCGACGGAAACCGTACCCACAAGGATGGGCTGCCCCTTTTCGTGCCGCTCTGCGATCTCGCGGACGATCGCCTTCTTCTTGCCCTCCACGGTGGAGAAAATGCGGTCGTGCAGATCTTCCCTGCGGACGGGCTTATTCGTCGGGATCTCAATGACGTCGAGGGAGTAGATCGTGCGGAATTCCCCCTCCTCCGTCTTGGCAGTACCCGTCATGCCCGAAAGTTTTTTGTAAAGACGGAAATAGTTTTGGAAGGTGATCGTCGCGTAGGTCTTGTTTTCCTCGCGGATCTTGACCCCTTCCTTCGCCTCGATCGCCTGGTGCAGACCGTCCGAGTATCGCCGACCGATCATAAGGCGGCCCGTGAATTCGTCAACGATGATGATCTCGTCGTCCTTGACGATGTATTCTTCGTTGAGGTGGAAAAGCGTGTGCGCCTTTAACGCCTGCTGGATATGATGGTTGAGGTCGGCATGCTCGATCTCGGCGATATTTTCAATGCCGAAGAACTTCTCCGCCTTGGCCGCGCCGTATTCCGTCAGCTGGACTTGCTTGTCTTTGCGCTCTACAACGTAATCCCATTCGAGAGCCTCTGCCTCGGCCAGTTTCCTCTCCCCCGCTTTCTTGTCCTTTTTCTTGGTTTGAGCCTCCTCGAGCTCATCGTCAAAGCCACCCTTGAGGGTGCGGACGAAGCGGTCTACCTGCGCATAGAGCTCGCTCGACTTGTCGCCCTTGCCCGAAATGATGAGCGGCGTCCTCGCTTCATCAATGAGAATGGAGTCCACCTCGTCAACGATCGCAAAGTTCAGCTCCCGCTGGACCATGAGCTTTAAGTCGGACTTCAGATTATCGCGCAGATAGTCAAAGCCGAATTCATTGTTCGTGCCGTAGGTGATATCGCTCTGATAGGCAGCGCGCTTGTCGTCATCGTTCATGCCGGGCACGACGACGCCGACCGTAAGCCCCATGAAACGGTGGACCTTCCCCATCCATTCCGCGTCACGGCGGGCAAGATAATCATTGACCGTGACGATATGCACGCCCTTGCCGCTGAGAGCCTCAAGATAGGCCGGAAGGGTCGCAACAAGCGTCTTGCCTTCACCCGTTTTCATTTCGGCGATACGGCCTTGGAAGAGGCAGATGCCGCCGATGATCTGAACATGGAAATGACGCATGCCGAGCACGCGCCCGCTCGCCTCACGGAGCGCCGCAAAGGCGTCGGGAAGGATCTGCTCGAGCGTTTCACCATTCTTTAAACGCTCACGGAACAGCTGCGTCTGGGATTGCAGCTCACTGTCCGACATTGCCGCATATTTCGGCGCAAGTTTTTCTACTTCATCGGCAGTTTTGTTGAGCTTTTTGAGGCTGCGTCTGCCGTCCCTGTTTTTGATATAACGAATAAGTCCCATTTGATTGACCTCGTTGGGCTCTTTTTTGAAAGAGCGCAGATTTTCACGAGTTTATTTTACTATATTTTGCCAAAAAATCAAAGCGATTTGCACATGTTTTCGAGAATTTCATGCAAACTCCACGAAATCCCCCTATCTGGCGAGCCCGAACGCAGTCATTCCAAACGTTATGCCCGCCCCACCCCTCATCCCGAGCGCAGCGAGCGGATCCCATAAACCAACGGAACCCCATCCCCCGCGTCATTCTGAGAAACGGACCAAGAACGAAGTCCGACGAACTAACCCGAAGAATCTCGCGGGGCAAACACAACCCTTGCGGCGAGATGCTTCGGTACAACTTCCGCAGACTGCGTTGTACTCTCCTTCTCAGCATGACGCCGCCCAACCGCCCATCCCCCCGTCCTCATCCCGAGCGTAGCGAG
>CANQUY010000160.1 GCA_947627125.1 uncultured Clostridia bacterium | reverse complement strand
AGGTTAGACTTTCTAACCTGTCCGCTCACCACTCTCAACCTAAATCGAACACTTATGCATAGTGACGGTTTAGGTTTTTTCTTTGCTCGAAATCGGGAAAGCGGCGGTTTATGCCGCGCCCCGTTCCGTTCAATTCTGCCGAAGGGCGGCACAAGCCGAAGGCGAAGGAAAGGCTCTTGACATGACAAGACATATGGTACTCTCCGATATAATTTCGGTTGAAGATGACACGGCGCACGATAAAAAACCGAATTTATTTATAAGTTGCGTATATGAAATGTGAAGCCTTATAGAAAATTAGAAGCAAACCAAGGGATTTCAAACATCTTTTATCTCTTGAAATCGAGGTTCCTCTGTGTTATAATAATTTCTGTAATTCATCTCTTAAATGTTAAGGACGAAACAAAAATGGGGAAAAGCGCGTATTTGAAATTGGATCCCAAGCAAAAGTGTCCGAAAGATCACGACGTCTTGTGCGACGGAATCAATTTTTATTATATCAGCACAGGGGCGCGCGCAGAGAACAAAAAAACACCCACGATAAAGAAAATACGAAATCTCCTCATTTTCTCTCTCGAAGCGGACGGAGATCCGAATCGGGTCGATCCCGAGGATTTAGCGTATGAGATAAGTTTATCCATTTTCCGCAGGCTCCTTGTGATCATGCGGGAATACTACGGGATTTGCAGCGAGGACCGCAACACCCGCCTTACACGACAGATTGGAGGACGGCGTCGAAAGAAAAAAGTTTTGCACTGAATTTCATATCGGACGAACGACCTTTTTCCGCTATCTTGCGATTGTGGAAGATTTTTATTTTTATCTGCACGGGGGAGCGAAAGTGATTGCACTCCTCGGCGACGGGAGGTATATCGGCGTCTATCCCGAGGATATCGACGATTAAAAAATTTGCCGCCGCCTTTTTTGCAATTTCAGACATATGGGACTTGACTGTCCCATTTTTTTGACCTCTATGTTATAATGCGTCTGACGTTCGCGAGCGGGCGCATTGCGCGGAAACCGTTAAAAATGCGAACAAAAAGGAGGTGTCCAAAGAGAGAACACACAAAGATCGAAGCGCGAAAACCAAACTCTCAAACCGAAAAAATCAAAAAAGGAGAAAAAATGATGAATTATGCATTTGAATATTCTTACATGAACAGCTTCTATCTTCCGAAGTCCGTCAAATATATCGGCCGCGATTCCTTTCCGACGATCGAAATATATGATGAAGAATATGACAATGAAGACGGTTACGTTCTTTTCGGTGGCGCCGAAGAAGCGTAAGCGTTGCTTGTTAAACAATAAGGTGTGAGCGCAGTTCACTGCCCGATCGCTCTGAAGCCGCTAACCGCCGATCGGGAAATCGTTTGCCGTTTTTAAGTATTCTTCGACGAGAGGATACAACGATGTAATGGTAAGGACCTTATATCCGTCGCTCAACATATCGAGCGAGCTTATCACATTTTCCGTGATCCGGTCCATATCGTCGGCAAACCGCGAAAAAACTTCGTCGTTCCAAACGGTACCTTCACATTTCTTTTTCAGAGCAAGACTTTTTTTGACGCATTCCCGGCAAAATCTATTGATAAATTCCCCGTATGCGTAGAGATCATTGCTTTTGCATTGAAATTTCATTTCTTTTTCTCCAGGGTGATAAATCCGTCATTCCCAATCATACTGCCATCCGTCTTTTTCACTTCAAAGCCACGGCGTTCCAATTCTTGCAATGTTGCTTTGCCGCCTATTTTATGAAAATCATACGACGGGATCTTTATTGCAGAAACATTTTCTCCCATCTCCGCAAGACGCGCAAAGAACTCATCCGCGCTCTTCGTTTCCGGGATAACATATTCGGTCGGGCCGCTCTCATCATGATCGCCCCATGCGGAAACAACTTCATCGGGCGCAACGTCAAAAAAACCGCGGACGGGCGATTTAAAATTTCGTTTGCCCTCATGCCCTGCCCGATTGATTTTGTAAATATCGCCATGCCATTTCGCAGGCAATGATTTTTCTTGAAAGTTTATGATCTCCGTTGCCTTCGCGTGAGCATTCTCCACGGCATGATAAAACCGTTCTCCATAGGAAAGCGAACGCTGCATCTCCGCGTTGTTGCGGGCGCGTTCTCCGTCGAATGCGCTGCGGGCCGAGGACAGCTTCTGTTCCATTTGGTTGAAAGCCTCAAGAACCTGCTCAAGCGCAGAAATGGCGTTCTCCACCTCCCCGCTGCTTTGCTGCAAGCGTGCGATCTCGCTATCCACTTGGGCGTTGTGCGCAGCACGTTCGGCTTTTTCCTGTTCGTCGCCTTCCTCCGAACGGTCGTAGTTTCCCTTACAGTTTTCGATCCGCTTTGCACATTCGCTTCTTGCCCGCCGGGCTGAGGCGAGTTTTTCTTGGACCCGATTCCGCGACCGATACAGTTCCGCCAATACCGCAGAAAATTCCTGATCTGTATAGACAAAAAGTCTTGAAACGGTTCCCCCGCTTTCGATGATGGTTTCATCCACGGTCTTGCTCTTATCGAGTATCCCGCGGAAACTGTTTTCTTCAAATTCCGCTCTTCCCATATCGCCTTATTTCCCTGAGTTTATGGCGTTTTGAGCCACATGCGACGCTTCTTCCGCTCTTTGGTTGAGGACGGCCATTTCATGGTAGGCCTCGCGAATCGTTTGAAGGGCCGACGATATTTCTCCGATCCCGCGAGATACGGCGGAGTACCACCCTCTTGAAACAAACCCCAGGCTCTTGATCGCGCACTGCCCCACATCGTCGCTCCAGACATGATACATATAATCCGTGAGATAGTTTACGGTTTCGGAGAGGAAGCGTTGATAGCTTTCCAGGGAATGCTGCGCCTTCTCATATACAGTTGTCGCGCTTTCCAAAGACATTTCAGCTCCTTATGGTAATGCCCTGCGCGATAGCCAACGCCTGCGCGTCCTTGTCAACATCTTGCGCGATCTCCTGAAGCTCCGCCGCCTGTTTTTCCAGCGTTTTCTTCACCTGTAAGACGCAATCGGTAAATGCATTGTATTGATCTCCCGACCAGCTTCCGCTCATGTCGCTGTGTCTGTGCATCAGTTTTTGAATGTCATTCTTTAAGCCGTCGGCATATCTGCGGATCTCCTTTGCAATATCGTGCATCGACTGCGGGTCGCTGTTGCGAATCATATCCGCCATTATCTTCTCCTCCTCTTCAAGTAGTCGTCATACCGATCCGTCATCTCGGTCAGCGATTTTACAGTGATCTCCAGCGATGCATAAAGTTTTTGAAGTTCACTTTCAATTTGATCCATCGCCTGTTCTGTGAGCGCATAATTCCGATCATCCCAGGCGGAATGTACCGTCTGCAGTTTTTTTCGCATCCCCTTCTGCGCTATATCCGTCCTTTTTTGATAATCTTTCAGGTAGCGGATATAGTCCCGCAATGCCTGTACGTCGATCGTATATTTTTGCATGGCTTCTCCTTATCCTTTATATCCCCACCAAACGAAACGGTTGTCGTAATTCCAATTTGTATCCCAGCCCGACGGTTGTGACGAGGCTTGACAGTAGATAGTCAAATTGGGACAGTCGGAAAAGGCATAGTATCCAATTTTCGTTACACCATTTGGAATCGTAATCTGCTCCAAACTGTTGCAGCCTCTAAACGCGCAGTTGCCAATTGACGTCACGTTGTTCGGGATCGTGATCTGCGTCAAATTGATACAGTTCTGAAAGGCATATTCTCCAATCTTCGTCACGCCGTTCGGGATCGTAATGTCCGTCAAACTGCTACAGCCCATAAAGGCGCAGCTCCCAATTTCTTTCACGCTGTT